>NZ_JAGRQY010000062.1:0-30187 GCF_018223905.1 Klebsiella sp. 28 | reverse complement strand
ACCTTGCTGAAATACGGCCTGCCGTTTCTCAGCGAATGGGTGCTGGAGTGCGAGTCCAGCCAGAAGCAGGCGGCGGAGGCGATGACCGGCCTGCTGCGCCAGAATCCGACCATTACCGCGGTGCTGTGCTACAACAACGTGGTAGCCACCGGCGCGTGGTTCGGTCTGTTACGGGCTGGAAGACAGAGCGGGGAAGATGGCGTCGAGAGCTACTTTGAGCAGCGGGTGGCGCTGGCGGCGTTTGCCGACGTGCCGGAGGCCGCCCTCGACGACCTGCCCCTCACCTGGGTGACCACCCCGGCGCGGGAGATGGGGAAAAGCCTGGCGGATTCGATGCTGCGGCGGCTGGAAGAGGGGACTGGCGAGACGCGAAACCAGATTATGCCCCCGCGGCTGGTGACGCGAAAATGAGGGAGACGGCGCGCGCTGGCCGTCTCCTGTACCGATAAGTTACGGCTGCGGGGCGGCGTCATCCTGCTGAGGAGCGGCGTCATCCTGCTGCGGCTGGCCTTCCTGCGGCGCGCTGTCCGGCAGCGAAGGCGCTTCCAGACCAAACATCGCGGCAAAATCTTGCAGCGGCATTTTCTGTCCGTTCAGCGTCACCTGGCCGTTCGCGTACTGCAGACTGCTGCTGATGGCGTTATCTTCCATGGTGGTAATGCGGAACATCTGGCCCATCGCCGCCAGGCCTTTGACCTGCTGATCGGCAAGCTTGGCGGCATCGGCCGGCTGATAGCCTTCCAGACCGGCGATCTTAGTCATAAACTCCGTCGCCATATCCACCGGGATCACCACTTTGCCGTCCAGGGACTGCACCACGCGATCCAGGCTGTCCGCCAGGGTCTGCGGCGGAGCGGTCACCTGGGCCGGATCTTTCAGCAGAACCGAGAGGTTGAGGGTGCTTTCGCCTTTGGCATTGCGCCAGCTCAGCGGAGAGATGGTCACCGACGGGTTGCCTTTGAGCAGGATCGGCAGCGCATTGAACAGCGTTTCGGTGAGGGCCTGCTGATACAGCTCCGGATTCTGCGCCAGCTCCGGTTTCGCCAGCAGCGCCTGAGACTGCGCGCTGTACTGCTGACTGAACTGGTGCCACGCCTGACCGTCGACGTTATCCACTTTCAGCGTGAGTTTGCCGCTGCCCATATCCTGCCCCTGCAGCTTGAGGCTGTTGACGGTGTAGTTCACCTGGCTGTTCACGCCTTTGCCGTCCTGGGTCAGCGTCGAGCCGCCGTCCAGCGCCATGCCGTCGATCAGCGCCAGCTCTTTGCCTTCGACGCTGATGGCCAGTTTATCGAGGGTCATTTTTTGCTGGCCGATACGTTCGTTGAAGCTGGCCAGCTCGGTGGCGCCGTCGGTGGTCAGGTTGACGAAGCGCAGCTGTACCTTCTGATTATATTCGTTGAGCGCATCGATCTGCCCGCTGCCGGCCTGGCCCTTCAGGCTNNGCGTCGAGCTGGAACTGACCGCCGCTGAAGGTGACTTTCTCATCGCCTTTAGCGTAGTCGAGGGCGTTAAGGACGATAGCCGACTGGCTGTCGCCGCTGTAGGCAATGCGCGTATCGACGGTAAAGGGGGTGTCGCCTTTGGCTATCTCGAACAGCGCCTGGCTGGCGTCGTTTTTCACCAGCGTGGTGTGGACGGAAGCCATTGCCGGCGCCAGATTAAAGGCTTTTAACGAGGCCAGCGGGAAGGGGCCATGATCGACCACTTCGTCAAGCACCACGCTCTGCCCGGCGGCCAGCCAGCCGTTAGCCTGACCGGCGATCGGCTTCACTACCAGCTGCAGATGGCTGCTGAACAGCCCGCGCTGGTAGTCCTGATAGCTCAGCTCCAGACCTGACTCCGGCGCGCTGCTGCGCAGCTGGGCGTTTGCCTGCTGCACCATATCGGCGATCCGGCCTTCCAGCTGTTTACCAGTGAACCAGGCGCCGCCTGTCCATACCACGCCCAGCGCCACGATGACTCCTGCTGCGACCAGCGATTTTTTCATAGCATTTATCCATAAATGAAGCCAGGCGGAGAGACCGCCTGGCTGAGTTATCACCAACAGTAAGCGCGACCTTAAGGGTCAGTCGCTTACTGGAGCTTATTGAAAACGCGCGCCACGCGGCCGCGGCCGCTGATCTGCACCGGCGATTCACTGGCGGCCACGAAGGCCGACTCGCCCGGCTTGAGGGTCAGGCTCTGGTCGCCTTTGCGCAGTACGGCTTCACCGTCGACGCAGAACACGATCGCCGCGCTTGCCTGGGCCAGATCGCTGGCCTCGGCGGAGAGGTCATGCAGGGAGAAGGCAAAATCTTCCACCGGGATCGGGAAGTCGAGTTCCGCGCCGTGACGCTGCGGCTGGGTCAACAGCTCACCCGCCGGTTTAGCCTCGAACTTGACGTTAGCAACCAGCTCAGGAATATCAATGTATTTCGGCGTCAGGCCGGCGCGCAGTACGTTATCCGAGTTGGCCATCACCTCCAGCGCCACCCCCTGCAGATAGGCGTGCGGCGTTTCAGCAAACAGGAACATCGCTTCGCCTGGGTTCAGCTTCACCACGTTCAGCAGCAGCGGGGAGAAGAGGCCGCTGTCGTCCGGATAGAATTCCGCGATCAGGCGGATAGTCTGCCACGGTTCGCCTTGTTCACGGGCCAGTACGTCGCGCAGCACCTGCAGCGCCTTGGCCTTTTCCTCACCCTGCATATTTAGCAGGCTGGCAAACAGCTGGCTCAGGTGAGTCGCGTCCGGCTGCTGCAGGAAGGCGCCGATTGCCGGATGCGCGCTAGCCACCGGCTGCAGCAGGGTGACAATCTCGCTGAACTCGCGAAATGCATTCATCGCCAGGAACGGCGTCAGGGCAAAAACCAGCTCCGGTTTGTGGTTCGGATCTTTGTAGTTACGCTCGGCGGCGGAGAGCGGGATACCGGCGGCGTTCTCGCGGGCGAAACCTTCTTCCGAGGCCTGCTTGTTGGGATGCACCTGAATTGAGAGCGGCTGAGCGGCGCACAGTACCTTAAACAGGAACGGCAGTTCACCAAAGCGGGCGGCAACCTTGTCGCCGAGCAGAGCGGCTTTATCCGCGTCAATCACCTCGCGCAGCGAACGCGGCTGGCCGTCGGCCGCCAGGATCTGCGAACTGCTCTTCGGATGCGCCCCCATCCACAGCTCTGCCATCGGCAGATTGTCCGGGTTGGCGATGCCATAGAGTTCGGTTAAGGCGGTGTGGCTTCCCCATGCATAGTTCTGCACGGCGTTAATCAGCTTTTGCATTCTCAATCCCTGTTTCAAACAAAGTAAATTTTATCGCCCTATTAAACCAGCAAACGGTGGAGAAGCAACTGCTGAAAGAAAAAGTCGTCCTTGTCTCAGTTTTTGTTAAAAAATTGTGTAAGATTGTTCGACTCGCTTTTCTACAGGCACATGGAGTCCCTGCCTGAAACATAATCAGCCAAAGCAGTAAGTGAGAGTACAATGTCGAATAAACCGTTTGTTTACCAGGATCCTTTTCCGCTCAAAAAGGATGACACCGAGTATTATCTCCTCAGCAGTGATTACGTCTCCGTCGCCGAATTCGCCGGCCAGGAAGTGCTAAAAGTTGACCCTCAGGCGCTGACCCTTCTGGCGCAGCATGCTTTCCACGACGCCTCCTTTATGCTTCGCCCTGCGCATCAGCAGCAGGTGGCGGATATCCTTAACGATCCGGAAGCCAGCGAAAACGATAAATACGTCGCGCTGCAGTTCCTGCGCAACTCGGATATCGCCGCCAAAGGTATTCTGCCCACCTGCCAGGACACCGGCACCGCGATCATCATGGGTAAAAAAGGCCAGCGCGTGTGGACCGGCGGCGGCGATGAAGCCGCCCTGGCGCAGGGGGTGTACAACACCTATATCCAGGACAACCTGCGCTACTCGCAGAACGCGCCGCTGGATATGTATAAAGAGGTTAACACTGGCACCAACCTGCCGGCGCAGATCGATCTCTATGCTACCGATGGCGATGAGTACAAATTCCTCTGCATCGCCAAGGGCGGCGGCTCGGCGAACAAAACCTATCTGTACCAGGAAACCAAAGCGCTGATCACCCCGGCGAAGCTGAAAAATTACCTCGTCGAGAAGATGCGCACCCTCGGTACTGCCGCCTGTCCACCGTACCATATCGCCTTCGTGATCGGCGGTACCTCGGCGGAAGCGACGCTGAAGACCGTGAAGCTGGCGTCCACCAAATACTACGATGGCCTGCCGACCGAAGGTAACGAGCACGGCCAGGCGTTCCGCGACGTGCAGATGGAGCAGGAGCTGCTGCTGGAGGCGCAGAACCTTGGTCTCGGCGCGCAGTTCGGCGGCAAATACTTTGCCCACGATATCCGCGTGATCCGTCTGCCGCGTCACGGCGCTTCCTGCCCGGTCGGGATGGGGGTTTCCTGTTCCGCCGACCGCAACATCAAAGCCAAAATTAACCGCGACGGCATCTGGATCGAGAAGCTGGAGAGCAACCCGGGGAAATATATCCCTGAGCATCTGCGCCAGGCCGGGGAAGGCGAAGCGGTGAAGGTAAATCTTAACCAGCCGATGAGCGAGATCCTGGCGCAGCTGTCGCAGTATCCGGTGTCCACCCGCCTGTCGCTGAGCGGGACTATCATCGTCGCCCGCGATATCGCCCACGCTAAGCTGAAGGAGCTTATCGACAACGGCGAGGCGCTGCCGCAGTACGTCAAAGATCACCCGATCTACTACGCAGGTCCGGCCAAGACGCCGGACGGTTACGCCTCCGGCTCTTTGGGGCCGACCACCGCAGGCCGCATGGACTCTTACGTTGATCTGCTGCAGTCCCATGGGGCGAGCAAGATCATGCTGGCGAAAGGCAACCGCAGCCAGCAGGTCACCGACGCCTGCCACAAACACGGCGGCTTCTACCTCGGCAGCATCGGCGGCCCGGCGGCAGTGCTGGCCCAGCAGAGCATCAAGAGCCTCGAGTGCGTGGCCTATCCGGAGCTGGGTATGGAGGCTATCTGGAAAATTGAAGTGGAGGATTTCCCGGCCTTTATCCTCGTTGATGATAAAGGCAATGACTTCTTCCAGCAGATCCAGACCTCGCAGTGCGCCCGCTGCGTGAAGTAACCCAGGCCGCCCTTCGGGGCGGCGCTGGTCGATGACAAACCTGATTTCGTTAGGGTGAGCGCCTTTCTGCCGGGCGGCGGCTTTCGCCTTACCCGGCCTACGAAAGACAGCAATATCAATAAGTTATGCAGTTCTCTGTAGGCCCGCGCAAGCGCAGCGCCGCCGGGCAATCCCGACGATTGCATTTTGTCAGCGGTCTGGGCTGCCCCTCGGGGCGGCTTTTTTTATGTCGCTTCGCGGCACGAACCACCAAAACAACTTATCAATCTGGCCAATACTTAGTCTTTTAAGCAGGTGAGCTTTGTCGCTATGACGCACTTTTCATCCAAGGAGAAAGTAATGACAACGCATCGCAGTGAAAAAGACTCGATGGGCGCCATCGAGGTCCCGGCCGATAAACTCTGGGGCGCCCAGACCCAGCGCTCGCTGGAGCATTTCCGCATCTCGACCGAAAAAATGCCCGGGGAGCTGATATACGCCCTGGCGCTGACCAAGCGGGCGGCGGCGAAGGTTAACCAGGATCTCGGACTGTTGACGGCGGAAAAAGCCGGGGCGATCGTCGCCGCCGCTGACGAAGTGCTGGCCGGAAAGCACGCGCAGGAGTTCCCCCTGGCTATCTGGCAGACCGGCTCCGGCACCCAAAGCAATATGAATATGAACGAGGTGCTGGCCAACCGCGCCAGTGAACTGCTCGGCGGAGAACGGGGGATGGCGCGAAAAATTCATCCCAATGACGATGTGAATAAGAGCCAGAGCTCAAATGATGTATTCCCCACCGCCATGCACGTCGCGGCGCTGATTGCCCTGCGGGAAAAAGTGATCCCGTCGCTGCAGGCGCTGCGGGCGACGCTCAATGAAAAAGCGGTGGCCTTCAGGGATATCGTCAAGATCGGCCGCACCCATCTGCAGGACGCCACGCCGCTCACCTTAGGCCAGGAGATCTCCGGCTGGGTGGCGATGCTGGACCATAGCCTGAAGCACATTGAAGCCAGTCAGCCGCATCTTGCCGAGCTGGCGCTGGGCGGGACGGCGGTAGGAACCGGGCTGAATACCCATCCGGAATATGCCGTACGCGTGGCGGCCGAGCTGGCGTCGCTCAGCGGACAGCCATTTGTCACCGCGCCGAACAAATTCGAAGCGCTGGCCACTGTGGATGCCCTGGTCCATGCCCACGGCGCGCTGAAAGGCCTGGCGGCCTCGCTGATGAAAATCGCTAACGATGTCCGCTGGCTGGCCTCCGGCCCCCGCTGCGGCATTGGTGAAATCGCCATCCCGGAAAACGAGCCAGGGTCATCGATTATGCCGGGCAAGGTTAACCCAACCCAGTGCGAAGCTCTGACCATGGTCTGCTGCCAGGTGATGGGCAACGACGTGGCGGTGAATATCGGCGGTGCTTCCGGCAACTTTGAGCTTAACGTCTATCGCCCGATGGTCATCCACAACTTCCTGCAGTCGGTGCGTCTGCTGGCGGACGGTATGGCGAGCTTTAACGAGCACTGTGCGGTGGGTATTGAACCGAATCGCGAGCGGATCAGTCAGTTGCTCAATGAGTCGCTGATGCTGGTTACTGCGCTGAATACCCATATCGGCTACGACAAGGCGGCGGAAATCGCTAAAAAAGCGCACCATGAGGGGCTGACTCTCAAAGCCTCGGCGCTGGCGCTGGGCTACCTGACGGAAGCCGAATTCGACAGCTGGGTGCGCCCGGAAGAGATGGTCGGCAGCCTGGCTATTCGCTAGCCAGCCAGAGGTGCAGGCGCGGGATAAGCAATCTCAGCGACTGCGCCTCCGGTTTGTAGCGATACTGCACATTGTCGGCATCATAGTTCAGCAGCTCGCCAATATCCGGTACGCTGACCCCCCGGCTGCCGGACATCAGGGCGATCAGCGGGCTGGGGCAGGCGTACTGTACCTGTTTCTGCTCGCCGGCGTACCAGACGCGGGCGATCGGCTGGACTTTCACCGGTCGTTTTATTTTCAGCCGCGCCCGCTGCGGCAGGGCGGCGATATCCTGATACTCCCTTTCCAGTTTGCTCTGCCACTGCTCCCGGGTCCACGGCGGCACCGCCCGCGGCGCTTGCAGGCTTTTCTCCAGCATCATCAACACCTGGTCGCGGGTCAGATTCTTGATGACGTGCTTATTGGCCCAGCCGAAGCGGATGGTGCTCGGGTCGACGAGGGGCGTCAGCGTGCGGTAGGCGCTAAGGGTGATCAACCCCGGCAAATGACGGTGTACCCACTCAAAACGGGCGGTGGGGGGCAGGCCGGAGTCGACGGTGACGATCTTCTCGAAGGTGGCCTTCAGGGCATTGATATGCTGAATACGCGCCAGCAGATCCTGCTGCTCCGCGGCGGTAACCTGCAGGCAGATAGCCCCCGGCAGGCGTACGGCGGCCTTGCTGCTGCGGTTTTCCGATTGCTGCTGGATAAACAGATGGCTGTAGTGGCGCAGGGCGCGCGCCAGGGCCGTCTTGCCGATGTGCTGCACCACCGGAATAGTGGCCAGCGGATCGTGCTCGGCATCCTTACCGATCGCCGGCAGTTCAAATACCCGGCCCGCCAGCAGACGGCAGTCACTTAACGCCTGCTGGAGCGCCTGCAGCTCCAGCTCGATCTGGCGAAAGGTATTATTCAGACGTTCAACGAGGTCGTAGCTGGCCATTATTACCACCTTAGTTACAACATACTATTAGATTTTTGCAGCATACCCAGCCCGCGGCTTCTGCGCAAGTTTTATTCAGGCAGAGGTGAAATCAGGCAGCTGATGATAGACCGGCCAGCTAAAGCAGAAGCGGGCGCCGCCGAGAGGGCTGGCCTCGCAGCGCACCTCGCCGCCCATCGCCTGGGCGATACTGTGGACAATCGCCAGGCCGAGGCCGCAGCCTCCTGTCGCCCGGTCCCGGCTGGGGTCAAGGCGGACAAAGGGCTCAAACACCCGCTCGCGCTCCTCGGGGGCGATTCCCGGGCCGTCATCCTCAACCAGCAACGATGCGCGCGAACCCTGCAGCGTCAGGCTGACCGCCACCCGCTGGCTGCTGTAGCGCAGGGCGTTATTGACCAAATTATCCAGCACCCGCTCCATCAGTCGCATATCGAGCGCGCCGTAGTTACCGTGGGTCAGCGTCGCCAGGGCGACCTCGCGCTGTGGGTTAACCATCTGGATATCCTCGACGTGATCGCTGATCCAGGCGGGAAAATCGGGAGTCGTCAGGCTGAGCTCCGTCTGCGGGCGGTCGAGGCGGGCGTAGGTCAGAAGCTCTTCAATCAGCGCCTCCAGCTGACCGATATCGCGGTTCAGCGCCTGCGATTCCGCCTCGCTGAGATTCTCGCTCATCTCCAGACGGTAGCGCAGGCGTACCAGCGGTGTCCTGAGTTCATGGGCGATGCCGTCAATCAGCTGCTTTTTGCTGGCAATAAGCGCATTAATGTTATCGGCCATTTGGTTAAAGGCCACCCCGAGCCGCTCGAAGCTGGACATACTGTCGAAGTGAATGCGCTCGCTGAGGTGACCTTCGCCAAAGCGCTGGGCGGCCGTCTCAATGCGCAGCATGTCCTGCCAGTGCGGGCGCATCCAGATAAACACCGGAAAGGCCAGCGAGATAGCAATAAACGCCATCAGCGCCACGTCCAGCAGGCGCATCTCATGCAGAAAATAGAGATAGGGCACCGGGCCCACCGACAGCACATAGTGGCTGCGGGGAATGCGCTGAATAAAGGTGTACTGATCGTCGAGGGCGACGATATCGCCGGCGCGCAGGTGCTGCATCGAGCTTTCCGACAGCTTAAATTTGCTGATCGGCTCGATGTGCAGATCAAACGATAAATTCAGGTCCAGCTCTTTAAGGGTCTTGCTCCAGTCGCGCGGCGGTATCTCCCGCAGCTCGCTGCGCATCAGATACAGCGAGCTTTTCATCAAATCGTCAAGCGACTGCCGTCCGGCGCGCTCCGCGGTAAATTTATAGACCAGACCGACCAGCATGGTCATCACCAGAAAGCAGACGAAGAGCAGAAGATAGAACTGCACGAACAGCTTTTTCATTACATTACCGCGTATTCAAGAGAAACCTGTCTGGCGCCCCAGGGGCATCTTCTGCGCGTCGGGGAGTCAATGTTATCGATATCCCCGGGCGAGGCGCGGGGAAATCATAGATACGCTATCAAAGCAGGGTTTATGCCCCCTGACAATAGCCAGCCTGGAGACAGAACGGTGAAAAGGTGACAGTGTCACTCGATGCGGTGATTTCTTCACCCTCGGGGGGAGCAGGGCAATCGTATTTTGTGCGTCGATGGATACGCTACTCACGATAATAAGGAATGTCTACCGGATAGGTGGTCGTCAGACTCAGCAGCCGACAGCGCACCAGCTTTTCCGTTTCGGCATACCAGTAAGCAAACTCGCCGGTGGTCTGGTGGTAAATCATCTGATCGAGGTTGGCAAACGGGATCACCAGCAGCGGCCCCTGGCGAACGTGGCCGCCGCCGGTTTCAAAGTGATGCTGCCCCCAGGATTGCTGGGTATGTTCATAGCGATGAAGGATCACCTCGATTTGCCCGCGCTGCGGACAAAGGAGTCGAATATCGGCGTTGTCGAGGGAAAAAGCCCAGCCAGAGAGAGAAGTGAACAGTGAGAGTGCCAAAAGTACAACGTATTTCATCATGCAAAAGTCCTGTGTTTTCAGGCTTTATGCCACTCTGACAGCGGTAAGTCCTTGAGCACAATCATATTGAGGAGTTATGTGATGGGGTTCTGTACGGCTAATTCTATTGATTTAATCAATATGACAAGTTCCGGTGATGAATGTGCGCGCCAGGGACGAACGCAGCAGGCAGCAAACGTGATAACTTTGCCGCCGGCGAGCGCGCGATGAGCGGGCCCCTCGCAGGGCCGCAGAAGGGCTGCTTAGTTATCCCAGGCGTGAGGGGCGAACAGGTAGCCTTTGTTGCGAACGGTCTTAATACGATAGGGCTCCGTGGCGTTGTCGAGCAGTTTTTTGCGCAGGCGGGAGATAGCCACGTCGACGCTGCGATCCATCCCGTCATAGGTAACGCCGCGTAAATTTTTCAGCAGTGCGTCGCGGTCCATAATCTGCCCGGCGTGGGTGGCCAACTCCCACAGCAGATCGAAATCGGCGGTCGACAGGGCGACGTTTTCTCCGCCAAGCAGCACCTGGCGGTTGACCGGGTCAATGGTCAGCGAGCCGAAGGAGATGGTTTTATGTGGCGTGAGCGTTGAGGAGGCGGATCCGGCGCCTGCCGGAGCAATATGCTGGCGCAAATGCAGACGCAGTCGCGCGAGAAGTACCGCTGGCGGGGTGGTTTTCAGAATATAATCGCTGGCGCCCATCTCCAGGGAGAGGATATGGTTCATATCGCTGTCGAGCGAAGTCAGCAGGACAATCGGCCCTTGCCATTGCCCGCGCAGATCGCGACAGAGCGTCATTCCGTCCTTGCCGGGCAGCATAATGTCCAGCAGCACCAGATCCGGTTTCTCCCGCGCGATCACCTCCTCAGCGCGGTCGCCGCGAGGCTCGACCACCACATCCATATCATGCTTGCCGAGATAGGCGGCGATCAGCGTGCCTACCTCAGGGTCATCCTCAACAAAAACGATTTTATTCATGTCTATTGCACATCAGTAAAAGAAGTAACATACACCGCACTTATTTTACCCGCCATTACTCTTTTATAAACAGCGTTAAATCCGCTATGCTGCCCTAACTTATTGATTCACTGTTAAGGCATACGGGCATGGGGCTGTTAATCAAAGGGCTGTTGGGAGCGCTGGTGGTGGTGCTGATTGGCGTGCTGGCGAAAACCAAAAACTACGCTATCGCTGGCCTGGTCCCGCTGTTTCCCACCTTTGCGCTCATCGCCCATTATATTGTCGCCAGCGAGCGGGGGATCGAAGCCCTGCGCGCGACCATCGTATTCGGCATGTGGTCGATTCTTCCCTATTTTATCTATCTGCTGTCACTGTGGTATTTCACCGGGATTATGCGCCTGCCGTTGGCGCTGGCAGGCGCGGTGGGATGCTGGGGGCTGTGCGCCTGGCTGTTAATCCTCGGCTGGAGCCGTTTCCACTAGCGCAGCGGGCGGCCGCCGTCGACAGCGAATGAGCGGCCGGTAACGTAGCGGCTGGTAAACAGGTAATCGATGAGATCGCTAATCTCTTTTTCGCCAGGGGCGATTTTCATCAGCGATTTATCCAGCGCCTGCTGACGATAGGCCTCGTCGTCACCCTCATTAAACATGATTAGCGACGGCGCGATGGCGTTGACCTTAACCTCTGGCGCCAGCTTGCGAGCGAAGGAGCGGGTCATGTTATCCAGGGCGGCTTTGCTGGCGGCGTAGGCGATATGTTTGTCGCTCCCGCGCTCCACCACGTAATCGGTGATATGGATAACGTCGCTGGCGGCATGGCCGTGGCCGCGCAGCAACGCCTCCAGCGCATGGTTGAGCAGATAGGGGGCGTGGACGTGGATCTGCATCATGCGGTTGATGACGGTGCTCAGCGGGACGCCCGGCTTTTCCGCCATCCAGTCGCTGGCGTTATGGATGATGGCGCGCAGACCGTCGGTGTGTGATTTGACCGCTTCAGCGAAGGTCAGAATGCCGTCATCGCTGCTAAAATCGGCCTGCAGGCATAGCGCGCCCGCTTCGCGCAGGCCGTCAATCGCCGGATAGGGCGTACGATAGCTGACGATGACCGGCTGGCGCTGCTGCAGAAAATGGTGTGCCAGAGCGAGGCCGATGCGGCGGCCTGCTCCTGTGATCAGAATCGGGCGGGGCTGTTGTTCAGCCATGGGTATCTCCTATGCGTT
Organism: Klebsiella sp. 28; assembly: GCF_018223905.1. Taxonomy (NCBI): domain Bacteria; kingdom Pseudomonadati; phylum Pseudomonadota; class Gammaproteobacteria; order Enterobacterales; family Enterobacteriaceae; genus Klebsiella; species Klebsiella sp. 28. Next base: position 18,263 of record NZ_JAGRQY010000062.1, on the reverse strand, counting down.
CTGCGGCAGGGCGACCGCTTACCCCACCAGCATCCACGTTGCCGGCACAGCGGCAACCAGCAATAAACCAATTAGCGCCACTTCGCGGCGTTTGAGCGAACGATCGTGCTGGTGCGTACGTCGGGCGTACAAAAAGACCAGAAGACCCGGAGCGTAAAGTACCACCGACAACAGCAAATGCACAGGCCCCGACGCGTATAATAACCATATGCCATAAATACAGGCGCCGATAGCCACCGCTTTATGCAGCGGGCGAGTGGCGATTTTCAACAGAAAGGCGCCGACCAGCAGATAGGGCACGAGAATCATCTCAGAGGCAATGGTCAGCAGCGTGCCGTAGTCCGACCCGGTCAGCCAGATCAGCACCAGCGATACCTGAACGCTGATATTGGTCAACCACAATGAGGCGGAGGGGGCGTTGTTGCTATTCTGACGGGCAAACAGGCGCGGGAAGGCTTTATGAGTGGCGGCGAGGAAAGGCACCTCCGCGGCCATGATGGTCCAGCTGAGATAAGCGCCGCACACCGACACGATCAGCCCGGCGGCAATGACGATCTCCCCCCACGACCCCATCAGCCTGACCATCAGTCCCGCCATCGACGGGTTGCGCATTTCGGCCAGTTCGCTGCGCGGCACGACGCCCAGCGACAGCAGGGTGACCAGCAGATACACCGCGAGGGCCGACAGCACCGCCAGCAGCGTCGCGCGGCCAACGTCGCGCTTGTGTCGCGCCCGCGCGGACACGACTACCGCCCCCTCCACGCCGATAAACACCCACAGGGTGATCAGCATGGTGTTTTTGACCTGCTCCCATACCGGCACGCCCAGCGCCAGGCCGCTAAAATCGAGGCGGAACGTATCCAGCTGAAAGGCCAGGGCGGCGAGCGCGACGAAGGCGCCCAGCGGCAGAAGCTTGGCGAGGGTGGCCACCAGGTTAATCCCCGCTGCCGTCTGGACACCGCGCAGGACCAGAAAGTGGACGACCCACAGCAGAACCGACGCGCCAACGATAGACTGCCAGGTATTACCATCGCCAAACAGGCGCAGCTCAGGGGTATCGGTGAAAAAACTGAGCGCCGAAAAGACGATAACCAGATAGGAGACATTGGCGATCACCGCGCACAGCCAGTATCCCCAGGCGGAGCAGAAGCCGATCAGTTCGCCGAATCCTTCGCGAGCGTAGGTGAAGATCCCGCCGTCGAGGTCGGGACGAATACGGGTCAACAGCAGCATGGCGAAAGCGAGAAACAGGATCCCGACGCCGGTGATGGCCCAGCCAATGAGCAGAGCGGAGGGGCTGGCCACGGCAGCCATATTTTGCGGCAAACTGAATACGCCAGCGCCGAGCATTGAGCTAAGGACCAGGGCGGTCAGGGCGCTCAGGCCCAGTTTCTTTTCCATTGCATTCCCGAGGTGAAAATGGCTGTTCCAGAATATTTATTTTGCGAAATCGCATAAAAATGGAGGATTGCGCTAAGGCGCGGGATTTTACGGAGTGTCCGGGGGGCATGCAATGGCGGGGGATGAAAAAAAATGAAAAGGCGGCAATGCGCCGCCTTTTTAGCCAGCCAGCAGCGATTATTTGTACAAATCGGCGCTGATGGTGATGTTGCCGCCGCGTTCCTGCCACTGGCGGGTGATGTGGTAGTACTTCGCCCCTTTCTTCGCCGCGCGTTTCGCCGTCTGATAGGAGATCTCGGTCATGTTGCCGTAGTTGCCGGTGAACTGGATGTTATCGAACGGCACCATTTGCGCCGCAGTCACTTTGTTCACTTCTTCGACCTTAGTGCCGTTCGGCAGGGTGACAGTGTAACGTCCACCTTTCGAAGACTGAGTCTCAAAGAAACGCCCAACGCCGGTACCCGAACCCACCGCGGCGGTGGTGGCAACGCCCGGAATTTCAACGTTCTTCGCCGCTTCGCCGCCTTTGGCCAGCGCTGCGCGGCCAGCTTCAGAGTCAGCCGGGATAGCGTCCGGGCTCTGCAGCACGCGTTTTTCAGCATCTTTTTTGTAGATATAAGCGGTAATGCGCTGGTTGCCGCCCTGGTTGGCGTCAACCTGGCGGACGATAAAGAACGCATAGGCGCCTTTTGCTTTCGCCGCTTTGGTGATGGCGTCGTTGACTTCCGGCTGGCTGCGATAGAAGCCCTGAACGGTGACGGTGTCGTAAGGCATCAGCTCAACGGCCTGATCTTTCGGCAACTCCATCACGCCGTTGATAATGCGATTCTTCGGCGCATCCGCTTTCGGCGCGTCTTCTTTATAAAGGTCAGCCGTGACGCGCCAGTTGCCGCCATTGCCGTAGTCCGACGTGTCGACAACATAGAATGAGGCCGCGCCGTCTTTGTCGGCTTTGCGCGATACTGCCTGTACCGCATCGCCAATGGCATTAAACCGGCCGGTGACGACAACGCGATCGTAGGGCTTCAGCGCAGCCGCCTGCTCCGGGGTCAACTCGGTCGCTGCATGGGCAGACAACGTGGCGGTTGTCAGGAGAGCAGACGCCAGGAGGGTGTTTTTAAGCTTCATAAAAATAATCCTTTGCCTTGCGCAAACCATATACTGGTGTTGTTGTTGACTGAAAACGTTTGATTATTGCATTTAATCGCCGTGACTGTCTGCGTCAATTTTTGCTTGCCGCCCGAATCGTATACTACGGAAAGATAACATTTTTCGATATGTTGAAAAAACAGGCGCTTGACCAGCAAAAACGATAATCAATACCACTTTTATTAGTTAATGTAATGTTAACACAATGATCTCAATGGCGATAAATGGCGTTTTATACCGCAGGATAAGCGGATTATCAGGCCTGGGCGGCAAATTCAGGTAAATATTGCTGCCCGGACCCATCTGCGCTGACAATAAGCAATAAAATCAAAATTTGTGTTTTATCGCAGTAGATCACAATCGGTATTTTCAGTAGGTTATAAAAAGTTTGTTACTGTTTCATTTTGTAGACAGCGAAAGATGGCGAGGAAGATTTTGCCGTCCTGGCGTTGTTGGGCAGAAAAGTAAACCATCATCAAAAACCGATGGAAGGGAAAACTATGCGTATTGGTGTACCACAAGAAAGGCTAGCCCAGGAGACCCGGGCCGCCGCCACGCCGAAGACCGTTGAGCAATTGCTCAAACTCGGCTTTAGCGTCGCGGTAGAAAGCGGCGCCGGGAAGCTGGCCAGCTTTGAGGATGAGGCCTTTGCCGAGGCAGGAGCTGAAATCGTGACCGGCGACGAGGTATGGCAGTCTGATGTCATCCTTAAGGTCAATGCTCCGAATGACGATGAAATTGCCCTGCTGAATCCGGGGACCACGCTGATTAGTTTTATCTGGCCGGCGCAAAACCCGCAGCTGATGGAAAAACTGGCGGCCCGTAATATCAACGTAATGGCGATGGATTCCGTGCCGCGTATTTCCCGCGCCCAGTCGCTGGATGCGCTCAGCTCAATGGCCAACATCGCCGGGTACCGCGCTATCGTTGAAGCGGCGCATGAATTTGGTCGATTCTTTACCGGGCAGATTACGGCGGCAGGCAAGGTTCCGCCCGCCAAGGTGATGGTCATTGGCGCCGGGGTAGCCGGTCTGGCGGCGATTGGCGCCGCCAACAGCCTGGGCGCTATTGTTCGCGCCTTCGATACCCGTCCGGAAGTGAAGGAGCAGGTGCAGAGTATGGGCGCCGAGTTCCTCGAGCTGGACTTTAAAGAGGAAGCGGGCAGCGGCGATGGCTACGCCAAGGTGATGTCTGAGGCCTTTATTAAGGCTGAAATGGCGCTGTTCGCCGCGCAGGCGAAAGAGGTCGATATCATTGTCACCACGGCGTTAATCCCGGGCAAACCGGCGCCGAAGCTGATCACCCGCGAAATGGTCGACTCCATGAAATCGGGCAGCGTGGTGGTCGATCTGGCCTCGCAAAACGGCGGCAACTGTGAGTACACCGTACCGGGCGAAGTGGTGACCACCGCCAACGGCGTGAAAATCATCGGTTACACCGATCTTCCTGGCCGTCTGCCGACCCAGTCATCCCAGCTCTACGGCACCAACCTGGTGAACCTGCTGAAGCTGCTGTGCAAAGAGAAAGACGGCAATATCGTTATCGATTTCGATGACGTGGTAGTGCGCGGTGTGACCGTTGTTCGCGAAGGTGAAATCACCTGGCCGGCGCCGCCGATTCAGGTCTCCGCTCAGCCGCAGGCCGCGGCGAAAAAAGTGGAAGCGCCGAAAGAAGCGGTGAAACCGGCGTCGCCGTGGCGCAAATATGCGCTGATGGCGCTGGCGATTATTCTCTTCGGCTGGCTGGCCAACGTGGCGCCAAAAGAGTTCCTCGGCCATTTCACCGTCTTCGCGCTGGCCTGCGTGGTGGGTTACTACGTGGTGTGGAACGTCTCCCATGCGCTGCATACGCCGCTGATGTCGGTGACCAATGCCATTTCGGGCATTATCGTGGTTGGCGCGTTGTTGCAGATAGGCCACGGCGGCTGGGTCAGCTTCCTGAGCTTTATCGCGGTGCTGATCGCCAGCATTAATATTTTCGGTGGTTTTACCGTGACTCAGCGCATGCTGAAAATGTTTCGCAAAGGATAAGGGGTAGCACATGTCTGGTGGATTAGTAACGGCTGCATACATTGTTGCTGCAATCCTGTTTATTTTCAGCCTGGCGGGCCTGTCGAAACACGAAACGTCGCAGCAGGGCAACTATTTCGGCATCGCCGGGATGGCCATCGCCCTGATCGCTACCATCCTGGGGCCGGACGCCGGCAACGTCGGCTGGATTATTCTTGCGATGGTGATCGGCGGGGCGATCGGTATTCGTCTGGCGAAGAAGGTCGAGATGACCGAAATGCCGGAGCTGGTGGCTATCCTGCACAGCTTCGTGGGTCTGGCAGCGGTGCTGGTGGGGTTCAACAGCTACCTGCAGCATGAAACCGGTATGGAGCAAATTCTGGTCAATATTCATTTGACCGAAGTGTTCCTCGGGATCTTCATCGGCGCGGTGACCTTCACCGGTTCGGTGGTGGCGTTTGGTAAACTGCGCGGCAAAATTTCCTCCAGGCCGCTGATGCTGCCCAATCGCCATAAGCTGAACCTGGCGGCGCTGGTGGTTTCCTTCATCCTGATGGTGATTTTTGTTCGTTCTGACAGCATCGGCACCCAGGTCCTGTGCCTGCTGGTGATGACCGCGATCGCGCTGGCCTTTGGCTGGCACCTGGTGGCCTCTATCGGCGGTGCGGACATGCCGGTGGTGGTCTCGATGCTCAACTCCTACTCGGGCTGGGCGGCAGCGGCGGCGGGCTTTATGCTGAGTAATGACCTGCTGATCGTCACCGGCGCGCTGGTGGGCTCTTCCGGCGCCATCCTCTCTTACATTATGTGTAAGGCGATGAACCGCTCCTTTATCAGCGTGATCGCCGGGGGCTTCGGCACCGATGGTTCCTCAAGCGGCGGCGATGAAGAAGTGGGCGAGCATCGCGAGATTAGTGCCGAAGAGACGGCGGAGATGCTGAAAAACTCGCACTCGGTGATCATCACCCCGGGCTACGGTATGGCGGTGGCTCAGGCGCAGTATCCGGTAGCAGAAATTACCGAGAAGCTGCGGGCGCGGGGTATCAAAGTACGCTTTGGTATTCATCCGGTGGCCGGGCGCCTCCCGGGGCATATGAACGTCCTGCTGGCGGAAGCCAAAGTGCCTTACGACATCGTGCTGGAGATGGATGAGATCAACGACGATTTCAGCGACACCGACACCGTGCTGGTGATCGGCGCCAACGATACCGTCAACCCGGCGGCGCAGGACGATCCGAAGAGCCCGATCGCCGGCATGCCGGTGCTCGAGGTGTGGAAAGCGCAGAATGTGGTGGTCTTTAAGCGTTCAATGAACACCGGTTACGCCGGCGTACAGAACCCGCTGTTCTTTAAAGAGAACACTCATATGCTGTTTGGCGATGCTAAAGCCAGCGTCGATGCGATCCTGAAAGCGCTGTAATGTAACATAATTGTTTTACAACGTTTGTTTATAAGCCGTCTCCTGTGAGACGGCTTTTTTATATGCAGGGGGATGCCTGGAATTGTTCATAAAATAAGCGGCAAGAGGTGATATAATGTTCCGGTTCTTACATCAGACAGAGGATATTATGGATACCGAGTTAACCCCAACGCAGATGGCCATCGAATTCTTACGCCGCGACACTACCGTCATGACCCCAGCGCAGTATCTGAAAAAACTTAAACTGCTGGAGCTGGAGTTTGCTGACCTGATGGCGCTCTCCTCGCTGGAGCTGAAAGAAGAGATCGATCTGGCCTGGCGTCTGGGTATCCACTAAGCCATTCTCGCTGGACAGCGACAGGGGCCGTCAGCGGCCCTTTTTTGTGCCTGGCTGGCAGCAAGCAAAAAAATCCCCCGCGAGGCGGGGGAAGATGAGTGGTAGCGGTTAATCGTCGTCGTCGTCGTCCAGTTCCACCGGCGTCTGGTAGGCCTCCGGTTTCAGCACCAGCAGGTCACAGCGCAGGTGGTCGACAACCTGTTCCGCGGTATTGCCGAGGAACGCCGCCGACAGGCCGGTACGTCCGACCGTTCCCAGCACCACGATCCCCGCCTGCAGATGCTCGGCGAGGTCCGGGATCACCTCTTCAGGCAGTCCTTTTTCGACGTGGGTGAATTTTTCATCGATGCCAAACTTCTGCCGCAGCGCTTTCATCGCCAGCAGATGCTGGCCGCGGATCGCGTCGTTGTAGACGCTGGGATCAAAATCCGGCAGTTCTATCGCGATATTGATCGGCGTCACCGGGTAGGCACCGATCAGGTGCACTTCAGTGTGGTTGACTTCTTCCGCCAGCGACAGCGTCTCGCGAACCAGCTTCTCGTTAAGGGTGTTGTGATAATTCTCTTCGCTGGCGAGATTGACGGCGACCAGCGCTTTGCCGCCTTCCGGCCACGGCTGGTCTTTGACCATCCACACCGGGCAAGGGCATTTACGCAGCAGATGCCAGTCCGTCGGGGTAAAGATCACCGCCTCCAGTTTGTCGTGCTGGTGGGCCATCTTCAGCAGCAGATCGTGTTTCTCACTGACCACCTCCTGAATAATCGCTTCGAAGGGGCGGTTGTGCCACACCACTTTCACGTCAATCGGCACGCCCGATTCCAGGTAGAATTTCGCCTGCTCGCGGATCCAGGCCGTTCGTTGGGCAATGACGCCCTGGCGCATTGCCGTCCGCTCGTCCGGCGACAGCAGGGTGGTCATTTCATAGGAAAAATCATAGATCGGCAAAAAGGCTTTGATGCGTCCACCAATCCGTTGGTGCAGGTACACCGCTCGCCTTAGCGCCGGCTGGTCGTCCTGGTTAGGATCGATTACTACCAGCATGCTCTGATACTTCGCCATACAGGGTCTCCTTACAACTGCAGCGACCGTCAGTTATTAAAAAGATAACCTATATGGATGAATTGAAACAGGGGAGGAGCCTGGTCAGATCAACAAATCTGAAAAAATTGCCGATCGTGACCAGGTATTGCGCAGAGATTAAGCGACGTTGCGCGCCTGCCCGGCCAGCTGGGCCAGCAGATCGCTGTTTTCAATAGTGATATATTTGCCTTTCACCGCCAGCATGCCGCTTTTCTGAAAACGGCCCAGCAGACGGCTGATGGTTTCGACGGTGAGGCCGAGATAGTTGCCAATATCGCCGCGGGTCATGGTCAGCCGGAACTCACGTGGTGAGAAGCCGCGCTGGGCGAAACGACGAGAAAGGTTATAGATAAACGCGGCCAGGCGCTCTTCGGCATTCTTTTTGGAAAGCAACAGGATCATATCCTGGTCGCCTTTAATCTCACCGCTCATCAGGCGCATCATCTGCTGACGCAGATTGGGCATTTTTCCGGAAAGATCGTCAAGGGTTTCGAAGGGGATCTCGCAGACCATTGAGGTTTCCAGCGCCTGCGCAAAGCTCGGGTGCAGACCGGTGCCGATGGCGTCAAAGCCCACCAGGTCGCCCGCCAGATGGAAGCCAGTGATCTGCTCATCACCTTGCTCGGTGATGGTATAGCTTTTGATGGTCCCGGAGCGAATAGCGTACAACGACTTCAGCTCATCACCGGCTTTGAACAAGGTTTGACCTTTCTGGATAGGCTTTTTCCGCTCGATAATATTATCCAGCTGATCAAGCTCATGCTCGTTCAGAGTAAAGGGGATGCAGAGCTGGCTAATGCTGCAATCCTGACAATGGATTGCACAACCGCCAGACTGAATGCGTCGAATAATTCGCTTCTCAGGGATCATATGTCTGCTCAGGCCTTAATTGATATTGGTCAATTTTAACATCTTTTTGATCAGCAGGTAAGTCTTCAGGCCCGGAAACACGTAATATCAGCAGGGTAAATCAAATTGCTTGTGTATCTATTTGATTAAAAACAGATTATTACGCCACTTTTGATTGTAAAATTACCTGAAAATTCCAGAAAAGGCATTTTCAGTCAAAGCAACAGATAGCCCTCGTGACGCAAAAGCCACTCTTTACGCTGTACGCCGCCGGCATAGCCGGTCATGGTGCCGTTGCGCCCGATGACCCGATGGCAGGGCACCACGATACTCACCGGATTGGCGCCATTGGCGGCGCCCACCGCGCGCGCGGCGCCGGGACGACCAAGCGCCTCGGCCAGTTGGCCGTAGTGCATCACCTGGCCACAGGGGATTTCGCGTAACGCCTGCCAGACCTGGCGCTGAAAAGGGGTGCCGGCGGTGGCGGTAGGCAGAGTCTCGATAATGGCTAAATCGCCGGCAAAATAGTCGCTCAGCTTACTGCTGAGACCGCCGGGATTGCGGCAGTCGACGCGCTGATAGCCTTCCCGGCGATAGTGTACCTCGAGCAGCGTTTCCATCCGATCGCGGTGCTCGTCCCACTCGACGGCGCGCAAATTAAACTGTTCGTCGCAAAGCACCCACAACGGCCCCAGCGGGGTATCCATTTTATCCTGCAGCAAGGTCAACATCGTTTCTGTCATCCACCATCGTACATGAGAGGCACACGATACCACGCGCTGACGGCAGTCAACTATACTCCCAAAAGGTAAAACCGCATCGCCAGATAGCACGGCGTGCTATCCGCCGTGGAGGTATTCTGCGATCGCCACGATGATTTATTTTTGGATCGATCCTGGCGGGTTACCGGACAGGGTTTTTGCTACTTTTAAGCTGACGACGTCGGTCCTCCGCGCCGCTGTGCGCGCTCGGGAAAGTGCTACCGCGTCGGCGCGGCGCGGTTAATAACTCAGAGGTGGAGCTATGCAATATATACTGACTGGCGTAATCGTACTGATCTTCAGCGGTCTGGTTATTCATGGTATGTCGCTGTTGCTTGAGCGAGGGTATCGCGCGCTTTTCGGCATATTCGCCGGAGCCGGGGAAGCGACCCGTAAGTTCAAAGTGAAGATATCGCGTTAAGCTAAGGCGGCCGTCCCTGGCGCATCGGTGGGTTAAGACAGCCGCGGATAGATGCCAGGGCCGATCGGCAGTCCCACCAGATACCAGCCCACCAGCAACAGCAGCCAGACGGCGAGAAAAATCAGCGGGTAAGTGAGCACCAGCGAGTAGTAGGTGCCGAGGCGGGCATCCGGCCGGTAGCGCTGTAGAAAGCCGAGAAACAACGGCACAAACGGTGACACCGGCGCCAGCGGCAGCACCGATGAATCAGCGATACGAAACAGGATCTGCGCAAACGCCGGGTGAAAGCCCAACAGCATAAACATTGGCACGAAGATCGGCGCCAGAATCGACCAGATGGCCGAGCCGCTGGCGATAAACATACACAGAAAAGCCGACAGCAGCGCAAGGCCGACAAACGCCGGAACACCGTTCATGCCTGAACTCTCCAGCAGATCCGTCAGCCCGACGGCCATAAACTTGCCCATGTTGCTCCAGTTGAACATCGCCACGAACTGCGCCAGCGGGAAGACCATCACGATAAACCCGGCCATCTCTTTCATCGGCTCAATCATCAACTGCGGCAGGTCGGCCTGGCGGCGAATTTTGCCGGTGGCGATGCCGTATGCCAGCGACACGACAAAGAAGAAAAAGATAATTAGCGGCACGATGCCTTTGATAAACGGCGAGGGCATGACCGTATGCTGAACCGGATCGCGAAGAATACCGTTTTCGGGGACCACCATCAGGGCGATGACCGCCACGAATACCAGCGTCGCCACGCCGGCGATGCGCAGGCCGAACCGCTCCCCGGGCGTCAGCGTCTGCAGCTTTTCATCACGACTGCCTTGCCACTGGCCCAGCCGCGGCTCGACCAGCTTATCGGTGATCAGTCCGCCGACGAGCGTCAGAACGATCACCGAGGTCGCCATAAAGTACCAGTTGTCGATCACGCTGACGTGCAAAGAGGCATCGATGGACTTTGCCGCCTCGGTGCTGATCCCGGAGAGCAGCACGTCGGTGGTGACAATCAGTAGATTGGCGGTAAAGCCGCAGCCCACGCCGGCTATCGCCGCCAGCAGACCAGCGACAGGATGCCGACCGACGGCAAGAAACATCAGCGCCCCCAGCGGCGGCATAATCACCAGCGCCGCATCGGAAGAGATATGGCTGAAAAAGGCGATAAACAGCACCATATAGCTGGCATAGCGGGCGCTGACGTGCGAGGCCATCTTGACCATCAACGCCGGTAACAGGCCCACCCGCTCGGCAAAGCCGGCGCCCAGCACCAGGGCGAGGATCGCCCCCAGCGGCGCGAAACCGCTGAAGTTTTTAATCACGTTCGGCAAAAACCAGTGCAATCCTTCCACGCTGAGCAGGTTTTTGACCACCACCCGCGAACCGTCAGTTGGGTTTTGTACCCCAACGTTGAGGGCGGAGAGGATTGCCGTGGCAGCGATCAGCACGGCGATGAGATAGATAAACAGCAAAAACGGGTGCGGGACCTTGTTACCGATCTTCTCTACCCAGCCATAGCGCTTTCCGCCGGGGGAAGATGACGGTATGGATGACATACTCATGGGCATTCCTCTGTTGTCGTTGTTGTGTTGGGCAGGCCTGCTCCCGTACTGCCGGCGGTTATTATGGTCGGTGCGTGCCGCGATGCCGGTCAGCGTTGGCCAGGAGTAGCCTGTCTTAAGTGGTTATCGTAAAACGGACGGACTCACCTCCGCCGGGATCGGGCAACGATAGGGGCGTTCGGCCAGTACCTGCCTGAGCTCTTGCTGGCTGGCCGCCAGCAGGGCGCTGTCGCTGAATAAACGGATGGCGGTCGCCGCGAGGACTTTCCCCGCCAGCAACATCCCTTTATGGGCAATGGAGGTTCTGCCCTGGCTCACCAGCTGCCAGCTGTGCAGCGGGGTACCCACCGCGAAGCACGGGCTGAAGCACTGGGCCACCGGCGCTTTCCAGCTAACATCGCCGACGTCGGTGGATCCGGCGAGGACGTTATCCGTGGCCGCCCAGGGCGCCACCTCATCAATCAGCAAGGTGTCGCGGTGGCGACGAGCGAACGTTTTGCCTTCCTCGCCACTGGTGCCGGCAATATTGTTCAGGCTGTTGTTAATATCGTTGGCGCTGAGGGTGGCGCGGATCGCCGCGGCAAAAGCGCGTTCCTCGTCGCTCCAGGCGGGGGTACCGTAATGACAGACCGCCTGATACATCGCCGCCTCAAGCGTGCGGTTGGGTAGATAGCTGGAGCAGGCTTTTTCAAAGCGGCAGCTGACCTGGGTCTCGGTCATCAGCGCGGCCCCCTGGGCAATCTTCTCTATGCGGGCGAAGATTTGCTCAGCGTCGGCCATCTCCGGCGCGCGGATCAAATACAGCACTTCCGCCTGCGCCTGCACCACGTTGGGCGAGACGCCGCCGGTATCGGTAATGGCGTAATGGACGCGCGCCTTCTCGATGATATGTTCATTGAGGAAATTGCTGCCGGTGGTCATCAGGGTGACGGCATCCAGCGCGCTCCGGCCCAGGTGCGGCGAATTAGCGGCGTGGGCCGCGGTGCCGGTAAATCGCCATGCCGCCTGAATGTTGGCGAGGGTGCGGGTGCTGAACATCCCGGCCCAGGCTTCCGGATGCCAGGTCAGCGCCGCATCGACATCATCAAACAACCCTTCGCGCACCATAAAGGTTTTTCCCGAACCGCCTTCCTCGCCGGGACAACCGTAGAAGCGCAGAGTGCCGCTGTCGCCGTGCTGCTGCAGCCAGCCTTTGGCGGCGACCGCCGCGGCGAATGCCGCGGTGCCGAGCAGATTGTGCCCACAGCCGTGGCCGTTGGCTCCCGGTGTCAAGGGCGTCGGTTCCGCGCTGTGGGCCTGCTGGCTGAGTCCCGCCAGGGCGTCAAATTCGCCGAGCAGGGCAATGACCGGTTGGCCCTCACCGACGCTGGCGATAAAGGCATTCGGGATCCCGCCGGCATCGCGGGTGAGCTGAAAACCTTCCGCCTCCAGGGCGTCGGCCAGCCGTTGGGCTGACCAGAACTCCTCAAAGCGGGTCTCCGGGTGGTCCCAGATGTCGTCGGCGATGGCGCAGTAAGTGTCGCGTTGTGCCTCAACCACCTCGTCCACAAACTGAAAAATGGATTCCATCACCCCCCCCGCTGCCAGGGAAAGTTAAGCGCGACGCGCGCCAGGGTTTCGACCGCTACCGCCATCACGCTCTCGTCGAAGTCAAACTTTTCGTTGTGGTGACCGGCGCTGAGTTCAGTGCCGAAAATCATGTACGAGGCGAGGCCGCCGCGCGCCTGGACCCGGGCCATCATCAGGGTGGCGTCTTCCGAGCCCGCCGGGGCGGCGATGCGATCCACCGCCTGTTGCACGCCGGGCACCCGGGCGGCCTGTTCGCGCAGATAGTCCACCCACGCCGGCGACGGTGCGCTGGCGGTCGCCGCGCCCATCATGCGCAGTTCGTAGCGGGCTTCGTACATCGCCGCAGCCCCGGCGACGACGTGCTGCGCTCGCTCGAACACGTACTGATTAATGGCTTCGCTTTCGCCGCGGGTTTCCACTTTTAACAGCGCGGAAGAGGGCACCACGTTGCGCCCGGTACCGGCCTGCATCACCCCGACATTGACCCGCGAGGCGCCGGCGCTGTGCGGCGGGATGGCGTGCAGGCCAAGGGCGGCCTGGGCGGCGGCCAGCAGAGCGTTGCGTCCGTCCTCGGGCTTGCCGCCGGCGTGGGCGGCCACGCCGCTGAACTGCACGTCGAATTTGGTGGTGGCCATAAAGTTGTCTCCACCGCAGACGACGGTACCTGCCGGCACGCCGGTCCCGATATGGATCGCCGTGAAATAATCCACGTCATCAACCACGCCGGCGGCCACCATAGCGCGGGCGCCGCGGGTACCCTCTTCAGCAGGCTGGAAAATCAGTTTAATGACGCCATTGAGCTGGGCGGCATACTGCTTGAGCACATGCGCCAGCCCCAGCCCGATGGCGGTATGGCCGTCATGGCCGCAGGCGTGCATCATGCCGGCGTTGCAGGAGGCGAAATGATCGCGATGGGGGCGGTGGCTGTCGTCATGCTGTTCGTTGAGCTCGAGGGCATCCATATCGACGCGAAAGGCCAGGGTTGGTCCGGGCCGCCCGGTGTCGAGCGTGGCCACCACGCCGGCGAAACCGCCTTCAAACGCCGGCAGCCAGCGCTCCGGCGCGCCCTGTTCGCGGGCGCGTTCGAAAGCCTGGGCCAGGGTCTCCTCGTCCGGCAGCCCCATCCGGCTGTCGGCATCGATGACGTCGCGGCCTAGCGCCAGCTGATAGCCTAGCCCGTCAAGAATATCCGCGACCATACTGGCGGTGCGAAACTCCAGCCAGCCGGATTCAGCGTGCAGGTGAAAATCACGGCGCCATTGGGTCATGGAGGGCGCCAGCTGGCGGAGGTATTCATCAAGTTGCGGCATAGCTTATCCTGTCATAAGTAAAAAATGTGACGGCGTTCACGATGTGATAGCTTTTGTTTATCACTGACGCGCTACAGGCCTTAACACCCTTAACCTGCCACAGCCTGATGGATTACAGTAGATGTCATTTTCTTCTGTCTGATAAGCAACGGTTATCACTAAAAGCATGGCATTTCAGATTAAATTTCATCAAATTCGCGCCTTCGTCGAAGTAGCCCGGGAAGGCAGTATCCGTGGCGCCAGCCGGGCGCTGGCGGTCTCGCAGCCGGCGCTGACCAAAGCGATTAAAGAGCTGGAGGAGGGGCTTTCCGCCCAGCTGTTCGTCCGCCGCAGCCAGGGGGTGGCGTTAACCGACAATGGCGAAAGTTTTTATCAACATGCGAGCCTGATCCTTGAGGAGCTGCGGGCGGCGCAGGATGAACTGCTGCAGCGCCAGGGGGAACAGGCCGGGCAAATTAATATTGGCCTTGGCGCCAGCGTCGCCCGGTCGCTGATGCCGTCGGTGATCTGCCGCTTTCATCAGCAGCATCCGCAGGTGAAGGTACGGATCATGGAGGGTCAACTGCTGGCGATGATTAATGAGCTGCGCCAGGGGGAGCTGGATTTCACCATTAATACCTATTACCCCGGGCCGTACGACCATGAGTTCAGCTTTGAGAAACTGTTTGAGAAACCGTTCGCGGTGTTCGCCCGCGCGGGCCATCCGGCGGCGCAGGCCACCTCGCTGGGGGAGTTGATGGATCACCACTGGACCATGCCGACGCCGCGCGGCAGCTACTTCAAGCAGCTGCAGGAGCGCTTCGAACAGCTGGGACGGGAGCCAAAGGTGGGGATCGTCTGCGAAACGTTCTCATCCTGCATCAGCCTGGTGGTGAAAAGTGATTTTCTCAGCATCCTGCCGGTGGAGCTGGGCAACGACCCGCTGATGGCCGACAAACTGGTGATGATCCCCATCCGTGAAGTGTTACCCACCGCCACCTATTATCTGATCCAGCGGCGCGATACCCGGCAAACGCCGCTCACGGCGTCGTTAATCACCCTGTTCCGCCGCCAGAGCCGACAATTGTTTCCTTAATCGTCCGTCGCGCTCACTTTGCCAGCGAACGCGGCTAAACGCGTTGAGAGGGGAGCGCGAGGCGGCTATAGTAGCTGGCGACAGCCGCTGGAGGAGAGCCCATGAACCTTGATGACAAATCCCTGTTTCTTGACGCCATGGAAGATGTCCAGCCTCTGAAACGTAATAATGACGTGCACTGGCATCCCGGGCGTAACAGCCGGGCCCCGCAACGCGTCGATACCCTGCAGCTGGATAATTTTCTCACCACCGGCTATCTCGATATCGTGCCGCTCGCCACGCCGCTGGAGTTTAAGCGAGAAGGGCTGCAGAGCGGCGTGCTGGATAAGCTGCGGCGGGGGAAATACAGCCAGCAGGCGAGCCTCTCCCTGCTGCGCCAGCCGGTGGAACAGTGCCGGCAGATGCTCTTCGCCTTTCTGGTGCAGGCGCAGAAAGAGGGGTTACGCAATGTGCTGATCGTTCACGGCAAAGGCCGCGACGACCAGTCCCACGCCAATATTATCCGCAGCTATCTGGCGCGCTGGCTGGAAGAGCTGCCGGAGGTGCAGGCCTTCTGCGCCGCGCTTCCGCATCATGGCGGCAGCGGCGCCTGCTATGTTGCGCTGCGTAAATCGGCGCAGGCGAAGCAGGAGACCTGGGAGCAGCACGCCAAGCGCAGTCGTTAGCGCAGAAGCAGCGTCAGCTCGCGGGCGGCTTTTTGCAGCTCCGGCAGCACGCGCTCGATCATCTCGCGGGCCGTCATCTGGCCCGCATGCACCCCGACGTTGAGCGCCGCCTGAACCTGCCCCTGAGCGTTAAACAGCGGGACCGCGAGGGAGCGCAGCCCCATCTCCAGCTCCTGATCGTTGAGGGCATACCCCTGCTGACGCACCCGTTTCAGTTCGGCGCGCAGCTTCGCCACCGAATCCACCGTCTGTGGGGTATAGCGGATCATGGTCACCCGGCCCAGCATATCGTTGAGCTTCTCCTCCGGCTGATGGCTCAGCAGCACCCGGCCCATCGAGGTCGCCCACGCCGGAAGGCGACTGCCGATATCCAGGTCGATGGTCATAATCCGCGAGCTGGAGGCGCGGGCGATATACAGGATATCGTCGCCGTCGAGGGTGGCGATGGAGCAGGACTCATTGAGCATTTCGCTCAGATGCCGCAGCACCGGCTGCGCCGAACGCGCCAGCGGCGTCGAGGCCAGCCAGGCGTGGCCCAGCGCCAGGATCCGCGGCCGCAGCTGGAAATTCTTACCGTCTTCGGCATACACGAACCCCAGCTTGCTCAGGGTATACAGGCAGCGGCGCACCGCGGCGCGCGGGATGCCGGTCTTCTGACTGATCTGTGAGATAGACAGCAGGGGCCGCTGCGGCGTGAACGCCTGAATCACCTCCAGACCCCGCGCCAGGGAGGCCATAAAGTTAGGATCGCCTTTAAACGGATCGCCGTCGCCGGTCAGTAAATCGTCTGGATGCTTGTCCATTTCTGTTCCCCATATTTGCCATCGATCACATTCTTTCGCTAAAGATAACCGATGTTCGATTATCGCACCATATTTCGATTATCGCCCTTGACCGACATCGTTAAGCGGGTCACATTTTGTGCGAACAACGAATAAAAGTGCGATTACCGCACATCACTGGAGCGACCTGATGATTGATAAAAGCGTATCGACGCTGAGCGAGGCCATCGCCGGGATCCACGATGGGGCGACTATTATGATCGGCGGCTTTGGCCCCGCCGGCCAGCCGACCTTTCTGATTGACGCCCTGATTGACCAGGGCGCTCGCGACCTGACCATCATAAATAACAACGCCGGCAACGGGGAAGTGGGTCTCGCCGCGCTGCTCAAGGCGGGCCGGGTGCGCAAAATGATCTGCTCCTTCCCACGCCAGGTGGATTCGCAGATTTTCGATGATCTCTACCGTCGCGGCAAAGTGGAGCTGGAGCTGGTGCCGCAGGGCAACCTCGCGGCGCGGATCCAGGCGGCCGGCGCCGGGCTGGGGGCAGTGTTTACCCCCACCGGCTACGGCACGCCGCTGGCGGAAGGCAAGGAGACACGGGAAATCGACGGTCGCCACTACGTGCTGGAGTACCCGATCAAAGCCGATTTCGCGCTGATTAAAGCCCACCAGGGCGACCGCTGGGGCAACCTGGTCTATCGCAAGGCGGCGCGCAACTTTGGCCCGATCATGGCGACAGCGGCGAAAACCACCATCGTAGAGGTCTCGCAGCTGGTGGCGCTGGGCGACCTCGACCCGGAAAACATCATCACCCCCGGCATTTTCGTCCAGCGCGTCTTCTCGCTGGAAAACCTGACTGCCGCACAACGCGCCTGAGGAGCCCGACATGCAAAAACTGACCCGTGACGAAATGGCCCAGCGCGTGGCCCGCGATATTCCCGAAGGCGCTTACGTCAACCTCGGTATCGGCCTGCCGACCCGCATCGCCAATTACCTGCCCGCTGACAAAGAGGTGTTCCTGCACAGCGAAAACGGCCTGCTGGGGATGGGGCCGAAACCGCAGCCCGGGGAAGAAGATCCCGAGCTGATCAATGCCGGTAAAGAGTATGTCACCCTCCTGCAGGGGGGCTGCTATTTCCACCACGGCGACTCCTTCGCCATGATGCGCGGCGGCCATCTCGATATCTGCGTGCTGGGGGCCTATCAGGTTTCCGCCAGCGGCGACCTCGCCAACTGGAGCACCGGTGCGCCGGATGCGATCCCGGCCGTTGGCGGGGCGATGGATCTGGCCATCGGCGCCCGCCAGGTGTTTGTGATGATGGACCACCTGACCCGTGACGGCGAGTGCAAGCTGGTGGCGCAGTGCAGCTACCCGCTGACCGGCGTCGGCTGCGTCAGCCGGATCTATACCGACCTGGCGGTGATCGACATCACCGACCGCGGCCCGGTGGTGCGGGAAATCTTTAACGGCCTCTCTTTTGAAGAGCTGCAGCGCATCACTCCGGTGCCACTGACCTTTCAACAACTGGCGGAAAGCGCGTAAGGAACCTATGATGAATCAGGCATTTATCTGTGATGCGGTGCGTACACCCTTTGGCCGTTTCGGCGGTGCCCTGGCGACGATGCGCGCTGACGACCTGGCGGCGCTGCCGCTGAAAGCGCTGCTGGCGCGGAACCCGGGACTGGATCCCTCGCGCATTGACGATGTGATCTTTGGCTGCGCCAACCAGGCCGGGGAAGATAACCGCAACGTGGCGCGAATGGCGCTGCTGCTGGCCGGCCTGCCGGAGAGCGTGCCCGGGAGCACCATCAACCGCCTGTGCGGTTCCAGCCTTGACGCGATCGGCGTCGCGGCGCGGGCGATTAAAAGCGGGG
>NZ_JAGRQY010000061.1:0-9712 GCF_018223905.1 Klebsiella sp. 28 | reverse complement strand
CGCGCCGTTTGTGATGGGGAAAGCGGAGAGCGCCTTTAGCCGCAGTATGCAGATGGAGGATACCACCATCGGCTGGCGCTTTATTAACCCGCAGATGAAAGCCCTGTACGGCGTGCATTCCATGCCGGAGACGGCGGAAAACGTCGCCGATGAGTTTGCTATCTCCCGTGCCGATCAGGACGCGTTCGCCTTACGCAGTCAGTTGCGTACCGCCGCGGCGCAAGAGGCGGGGCGTTTCGCCGATGAGCTGATCGCCGTCCAGGTGCCGCAGCGCAAAGGCGAGCCGCTGCTGTTTAGCCGCGATGAGCACCCGCGCAGCACCTCGCTGGAGGCGCTGGCTAAACTGCGCGGCGTGGTGCGCGCCGACGGCAGCGTTACCGCCGGTAACGCCTCCGGGGTTAACGACGGCGCCTGCGCGCTGCTGCTGGCCAGCGAGACGGCGCTGTCGGCCAACGATCTTCAGCCGCTGGCCCGGGTGGTCGGCGTGGCGACGGCGGGCGTGGCGCCGCGGATCATGGGTTTTGGCCCGGCGCCGGCGGTGCGCAAGGTGCTGGCGCAGACCGGCCTGACATTAGGCCAGATGGATGTCATTGAGCTGAATGAAGCCTTCGCCGCGCAGGCGCTGGCGGTGACCCGTGATTTGGGCTTACCGGACGATGCCGCCCACGTGAACCCTAACGGCGGGGCGATTGCGCTGGGCCACCCGCTCGGCGCCTCCGGCGGCCGGCTGGCGATGACCGCAGCTTATCAGCTGAAACGGACCGGCGGCCGCTACGCCCTGTGCACCATGTGCATCGGCGTCGGACAGGGGATCGCCCTGATTATTGAACGTGTTTAAGGAGCCAGAATGAGTTTGTTGACCCCGATGCTGCGCAGCAGTCCGCTAACCGACTGGTTCAGCGACGCGCAGCGGGTGCAGGGCATGCTGGATTTTGAAGCGGCGCTGGCGCAAGCGCAGGCCGCCTGCGGGATGGTGCCGCCGGAAGCGGTCGGGCCAATTGTCGCGGCCTGCCGCCACGAGGCCATCGATTTTGCCGCGCTGGGCGAGGCGGCGGTGGGAGCCGGTAATCTGGCCATCCCGCTGGTGAAACAGCTGACGGCGAAGGTAAAAGCGCAAGATCCTGAGGCTGCGCGCTACGTTCACTGGGGCGCTACCAGCCAGGACGCCATCGACACCGGACTGGTGCTCCAGCTGCGCGGGGCGCTGGATGCCGCTGAGACTCTGCTTGAGCAGCTGTTGGCGGCCCTGGCTCTCCAGGCGGATCGTTATCGCGATACCGTGATGCCGGGCCGGACCTGGATGCAGCACGCGCTGCCGGTGACCTTTGGCCTGAAGCTGGCGGGCACCCTCGACGCGCTCCTGCGCTGGCAGCAGCGGCTGCGCGAGATGCGTCCGCGGCTGCTGGCGCTGCAGTTTGGCGGCGCCGCGGGCACTCTGGACGCGCTAAAAGAGAAAGGGCCGGCGGTTGGCCTGGCGCTGGCGCAGATCCTCGGGCTGTCGCTGCCGGATACTCCGTGGCACAGCCAGCGCGATCGGCTGCTGGAGGCGGGCGCCTGGTTCGCCGGCGTCTGCGGCACGCTGGGTAAATTCGCTAACGACTTTTCCCTGCTGATGCAGACCGAAGTGGCTGAGGTGGGCGAGCCGGTGGCGGAAGGTCGCGGCGGTTCGTCGACGATGCCGCATAAGCGCAATCCGGTGGCCTGCGCGGCGATCCTGACCGCCGCCCAGCGTACGCCGGGGCTGATGGCGACGCTCTACGCCAGCCAACTCCAGCAGCATGAGCGGGCGCTGGGCGGCTGGCAGGCGGAGTGGGAGACCCTGCCGGAGCTAATTACCCTGGTGGGCGGGGCGTTGGCGCAAAGCGAGGCGCTGGTGCGCGACATGCAGGTTTTCCCGCAGAAAATGCGCGCCGATCTCGATATCACCCATGGGCTGATTATGGCTGAGGCGGTGACTCTGGCGCTGGCGGAATTCATCGGCAAAGCCGAGGCGCATCATCATATCGAGGCGCTGTGCCGCCAGGCGCTGGACCGTCACTGCCCGCTGGTCGATCTGCTCGCGGCTGACCCACAGGTCAGTCAGTATCTCTCTCGTGAACGCTTAACCACGCTGCTGGACCCGGCAACGGCGACCGGCAGCGCCGAACGCTTTGTGCGCCAGGTGCTGGCGCGTTATCAGGAGCAACGTGATGAATCTTGATTATCAACTCGACGGGCCGGATGGCGCGCCGGTTATCGTCCTCTCCAACTCACTGGGCACCACCCGGGCGATGTGGCAGCCGCAGATCGAGGCGTTAACCGCCCATTTCCGGGTGCTGCGCTACGACACGCACGGCCACGGTAAAACGACGAAAAATGGCAAAGTGACCCTCGCCCAGTTGGGTGAGGATGTGATTGCGCTGCTCGATCACTTGAATATCGACCGCGCCTGGTTCTGCGGGATCTCGATGGGCGGTTTGACCGGCCTGTGGCTGGGACGCTTTGCGCCGGAGCGTTTTCATGGTCTGGCGGTCGCCAACACCGCGGCGCGCATTGGCGATCAGGCTAGCTGGCTGTCGCGGGCGCGGGCCGTACGTCAGGAGGGGATGGCGGTGGTGGCCGCCGGAGCGGCAGACCGCTGGTTCACCCACGCGTTTCGCCAGAAGGCGCCGGAGGTGGTCGAGGCGCTTTGTCACCAGCTGACCCATACCGATGCTGAAGGCTATGCCGCCTGCTGTGAGGCGCTGGCCGCCGCCGACCTGCGGGGCGAAGTGGGGCAGATCCCGCTGCCGACGCTAATCATCGCCGGGGAAAGTGACCCTGTCACCACGGTCGGTGACGCTCATTTCCTGCAGCAGCAGATCCCCGCCTCCGAGGTGGTGGTTCTGGCAGCATCGCATCTGTCTAACATTGAGGCGCCGAAAAGCTTTACTTCGGCGCTGCTGAGCTTTTTCCAGGGGGAACGCCATGGATGATAAACAGCGCTATCAGGACGGGATGGCGGTACGGCGCAAAGTATTGGGCGACGCCCACGTCGACCGTACGCTGCAGCATCTGACGCCGTTGAATGATGAGTTTCAGGACTTTATTACCCGCTATGCCTGGGGCGAGACCTGGACGCGTCCGGGGCTCGATCACCATACCCGCAGCATGATCACTATTGCCATGCTGATCGCTCTCAATCGCGAGGCGGAGCTGAAGATGCATCTGCGCGCGTCGTTTAACAACGGGGTGACCCGCGATGAACTAAAAGAGCTGATCATGCACTCTGCGCTGTACTGCGGGCTGCCGGCGGCCAATGCCACGATGCATCTGGCGCAGCAGGTGTTTGACGACATCGACGCCGCGCAGGGGTGAGTCGGCGTCCGAGTAGGATTGCCCGGCAGTCGTTGTAGGCCGGGTAAGGCGCAGCCGCCACCCGGCGAAATGGCGGCACAACCCGAAATGTCCCTGTTCGCACTATGTTTGGCAGGACCACAACGTTTGGCAGGGCTACAACTTCTATGTTAATTCCGGGCAGATTGCGCTCCCGGTTGATCTTCTGCGTTATGTCTCGTATGGCGCAGGGAGCGCACAGGGGGCGGCCAGTCGCCGCCGCCCCCTGTACCCCCGGGCTCCGGCCAGCAAAATCGCCGCTGCGCGGTCCCTTCGACTTATCCCTGCAGGCTGCGGGTCGGGCCGAGGCAGCGTCCCTGCAAAACACGGCCCTCAGCCCGCATTCATGCGGGCTGCCCCGGCCTTCCGGGAACGTCTCAGCGATTTTGAGGCCGCCAGCACCGGCAGTTTCAGTCGCGCAAGTGGGTAAATGAGTGACAGGCCGCACGAACCCCTGGCCGGGTAAGGCGCAGCCGCCACCCGGCGAAATGGCGGGTATGGCGCCGATAGATTGCCCTCCGGCGCGGCGCTTGCCGGGCCTGGGAAGCGAAGATCGCCTGTAGACCCCGTAGGCCGGGTAAGGCGCAGCCGCCACCCGGCGAAATGGCGGCACAACCGGAAATGTCCCTGTTCGCACTATGTTTGGCAGGGCTACAACTTCTATGTTAATTCCGGGCAGATTGCGCTCCCGGTTGATCTTCTGCGTTATGTCTCGTATGGCGCAGGGAGCGCACAGGGGGCGGCCAGTCGCCGCCGCCCCCTGTACCCCCGGGCTCCGGCCAGCAAAATCGCCACTGCGTGGTACCTTCGACTTATCCCTGCAGGCTGCGGGTCGGGCCGAGGCAGCGTCCCTGCAAAACACGGCCCTCAGCCCGCATCCATGCGGGCTGCCCCGGCCTTCCGGGAACGTCTCAGCGATTTTGAGGCCGCCAGCACCGGCAGTTTCAGTCGCGCAAATGGGTAAATGAGTGACAGGCCGCACGAACCCCTGGCCGGGTAAGGCGCAGCCGCCACCCGGCGAAATGCCGCTACGTTAACCCTTATTTCTCAGGCTTCTGCGGCGCGACGGCCGGCGCGGCGTACCAGGCTTCCTGCGGCACCACTACCGCCGCCTTTGGCTGCATCACAAAGTTCGGCGACATAATCTGCACGCCGAATTCGTTAAACACATCAATAATGCTGCTATGCAATGCGTTGCGGCCATCCGGTAGCTTGGTTGTGGGGAGTAAGCGCACCTGCAGCTCATACGAGGTGTACCAGTCAAGCAATCCCAGCTTACGCACCACCGGCGCAATTTGCTGATCGATCCCCGGGGTGCGTCTCGCCGCCAGCTCCAGCAGCGCATGGACCTGACGCCACGGCGTATCGTAGCCGATGGTGACGCTGGTGGTGAGGTTGACTCCACCGTCGGCGCTTTCGGCGCTGAGATTAATAATTTTCCCGCTCACCACCACCGCGTTCGGGACGGTAACGATGTAATTTTCGCGGGTGAGAATTTTGGTCGCCAGCACGCCAATCTCGCTGACCTGACCCTCATTATCGGCGAGGCGGATCCAGTCGCCTTTGCGCAGCGCCCGAGAGTAGATCAGCACCAGGCCGCTCATCGCATGGGTCATCACTCCGGTTGACCCGAGGGTCAGCATCAGGCCGAAGAACACGCTAATGCCTTTGAAGGCGAGAGAGTTGGCGCCGGGAAGGAACGGGTAGGCGGCGGAGAGGGCAAACAACCAGATGACCACCGAGATAAGCCGACGGGTGGCGCTAACGGTCTCCGGATGAATGCCGGGAACCTGAATGCGGCCGGCGGCGACCTGGTCGAGAACCACCTTCACCAGGCGAATGATAAGCCAGGTGAGAAGGAAAATAAGCACCACGATCATCAGCCCCGGCAGGGAGGCGACAATCGACAGAGAGAGGTCGCGGATCACCCCCAGCGACCAGTCGCCCAGCGATTCGCTCCACACCCGCGTCCAGGGAAACAGGCTGAAGGCCCAGCTCAGCCAGAGATAACAGGCCAGCATGCCGAGAAGGATGACCAGCACAGCATAGAGTCGAACTTCAATATTGCCGAGATAGCGCCGCCAGTGCTGCGGTATGGCGCTACGTTTTTCGAGGATCCGCAGCAGGAAAAAGCGTCGCACCCGCCGCCAGGCGCGGAAGGCGCCGTAGTAAAACAGCGCCAGCAGCAGCGCCCCGGCCAGGGCTTTACCGGCGGAGATGAACAGATAGCGGTTGTTGAACTGCTCCTGGAGGCTGGTGCGCTGGGCTTCCATACGCGCCAGCACCCGCTGGGCTGCCTGGTCGAGGGTTAAATCATCGCCCTCGTCGAGATCCGCCTGGCTCAGCAGCAGCACCGGTTTGCCGTTCATCAGAAACAGCCGACCTGGCTGACCATAGCGGATAACCGGCACGACCCGCAGCGGCTGGCGAATATCATCTTCGGTGAAGGCGCGCAGGGCGCTACGGGTGCGCAAAACGCGCTCTTCGGGCGTGGTCTGGCCAAAAGTGGCCTGCAACATGACGACAGGTTGGTGGAAAATCGTGACCGTGCGTGCCTGCTCGCGCGCGGTTGGCTGCTGTCGCGGTTCGGCGGCCAGCGCCGGCTGGAGCACCAGCAGCGCCAGCGCCCAGAGGATAACGATGCTCATCCTGTTCATTGAGGCACCTGAGATAACAATTATTGTTATTTTTCAGCAAAAAACGGAGGGCTTGTAGTTGAGCATAGCCTGGTGCGAAGTGAATTCAAGCTGGGGAAATGCGGACATAAAAAAAGCCGTCGCCCAAACGGCGACGGCCTGATATCAGCGTCAGAGGATAGCGTTAGCCGTGCTGTTTACAGCCCGCGCACTGCTTATTCTGGATCTGCTGGAAGAAGTCGTTGCCTTTATCATCGACGAGGATAAACGCCGGAAAATCTTCCACTTCGATTTTCCAGATAGCTTCCATCCCCAGTTCCGGATAGGCCACGCACTCGAGGCTCTTGATACTCTGCTGAGCGAGCACTGCCGCCGGGCCGCCGATGCTTCCAAGGTAGAAGCCGCCGTGTTTATGGCAGGCATCGGTCACCTGCTGGCTGCGGTTGCCTTTCGCCAGCATCACCATGCTCGCGCCGTGGGACTGCAGCAGATCAACGTAAGAGTCCATGCGGCCGGCAGTGGTTGGGCCGAGGGAGCCGGAAGCGTAACCGGCTGGCGTTTTTGCCGGGCCCGCGTAGTAGATCGGGTGATCTTTGACGTACTGCGGCAGCGCCTCGCCGTTGTCGATAAGTTCCTTCAGCTTGGCGTGGGCGATGTCGCGGGCCACGATAATGGTGCCGTTAAGGCTCAGGCGGGTGGAGACCGGATGTGCCGACAGCTGCGCCAGGATCTCGCTCATCGGCTGATTCAGGTTGATGCTTACCACTTCGCCTTCGCCGGCCTGACGCAGATGTTCAGGAATATATTTTCCCGGATTGCTCTCCAGCTTCTCGATCCAGATACCGTCGCGGTTGATTTTCGCCTTGATGTTGCGGTCGGCGGAGCAGGAGACGCCCATGCCGATCGGGCAGGAGGCGCCGTGGCGCGGCAGACGGATCACCCGGATATCGTGGGCGAAGTATTTCCCGCCGAACTGCGCGCCGAGGCCGAGGTTCTGCGCTTCCTGCAGCAACTCCTGCTCCAGCTGCACGTCGCGGAACGCCTGACCGTGTTCGTTACCTTCGGTCGGCAGACCGTCGTAATAGCGGGTCGAGGCCAGTTTGACGGTCTTCAGCGTCGCTTCCGCTGAGGTGCCGCCGATCACAAACGCGATGTGGTACGGCGGGCAGGCGGCGGTGCCTAGAGTGCGCATCTTCTCAACGAGGTAGTTTTTCAGCTTCGCCGGGGTGATCAGGGCCTTGGTTTCCTGGTACAGATAGGTTTTGTTGGCGGAACCGCCGCCTTTCGCCATGCACAGGAACTTATATTCTTCACCGTCGACGCTATAGAGATCGATCTGCGCCGGCAGGTTGGTGCCGGTGTTAACCTCTTTATACATATCCAGCGGCGCGTTCTGTGAGTAGCGCAGGTTATCTTCGGTATAGGTGTTGTAAACGCCCTGCGCCAGAGCGGCTTCATCGCCGCCGCCGGTCCAGACGCGCTGGCCTTTTTTCCCCATGATAATCGCGGTGCCGGTATCCTGGCAGGTCGGCAGCACGCCCTTGGCGGCAATTTCCGAGTTGCGCAGGAACTGCAGGGCGACATATTTATCGTTATCGCTGGCTTCCGGGTCGAGCAAAATCGAGGCGACCTGTTGCTGATGGGAGACGCGCAGCATAAAGGCGGCGTCGTGGAAGGCCTGCTGAGCGAGCAGGGTCAGCGCCTGCGGCTCTACTTTCAGGACCTGCTGGCCGTCAAATTCGGCGACGGAGACGTGCTCTTTGCTGAGCAGATAGTATTCCGTATCGTCGTGCGCCAGCGGAAACGGATCCTGATAAACAAACGGTTTAGTCGACATAGTCACTTACTCCATAAAGATAAAAACCGCCGGGGTAGTCCCGGCGGTTATGAATCAGAACATCATGGACATCCACGGATAGCCAATCAGCAGCAGGGCGGCCAGGAAGATGGCGCCAAAGATGGTGCCGAGGCGCCAGTAATCTTTGGTCGGCAGGTAGCCGCTGCCGTAGTAGATTGGGCTTGGGCCAGTACCGTACGGGGTGATGATCCCCATCACGCCTAGCGAGGTGACCATCAGCAGGACAAACACTTCCATATTCATTCCAGGGATAGTCGAGGCAATGGTCAGCATGGCCGGCAGCAGCGCGGTGGTGTGCGCGGTGGTGCTGGCAAACAGATAGTGCAGCAGGTAGAACGCCAGCAGCAGGACGATGGTCGCCATCCCCGGGGAGATGCCGCTCATCAGCGCGCCGCCCTCTTTACCCAGCCAGGCGATAAAGCCGGTGGAGGAGAGGCCGTCGGCCAGTGCCACCAGGGTGGCGAACCAGACAAAGGTGTTCCATGCCGCTTTGTTGTTGGTGATATCGCTCCAGGAGAGCACGCCGGTCCACAGCATCAGCACGATAACCAGCAGGGCAGCCAGCGCCGGTTCGATCCAGTCGGCGGCGAAGATCCACATCATCAGCGCGAAGCAGACGAATACCAGCAGCAGAATTTCATTGCGCGACAGTTTGCCCAGTTTTTCCAGTTCACGCGCGGCCCACAGCGGCACTTCGTTATTGACTTTCACTTCCGGCGGGTAGAACCAGTAGGCCAGCAGCGGCATGGCCAGAATCAGCAGGATACCCAGCGGCAGGAAGGCGATGAACCAGGTGCCCCAGGAGATATTGATGCCAACAATGCTTTTGACCAGCGCCAGGGCCAGCAGGTTCGGGGCCAGAGCCGACAGGAACATCGAGCTGGTAATACAGGCGGCGGTGATCGCTACCCACATCAGATAGGAACCGATTTTACGTGCGCTCGGATCGTTTGGCTTTGAACCGTACAGCGGCGGCAGGTTAGCGATAATCGGGTAGATAGTCCCCCCGCTGCGTGCGGTGTTAGACGGCGTAAACGGCGCCAGCAGCAGATCCGCGAAGGTGATGGCGTAGCCGAGCGTCAGGCTGCGACGGCCAAGATATTTCACCAGAATCAGCGCCAGGCGGCGGCCGAACTGCGTTTTATCGTAGCCGGCGGCGAACATGAACGCGCCGAAGATAAGCCACACGGTGGAGTTGCCGAAGCCGCTCACCGCCCACTTAAAGGAGGCGCCAGCCATTTTGAAGCCTGGCGCGGCCATCTGATCCGGGCTGAACAGCAGCCACTGGCTGCACAAGGCAATAACTACCACGCCGGTGATACCGATAACGGCGCCGGGCAGCGGTTCAAAAATCAACCCGACGATCACCCCGACAAAAATAGCGAAGTAGTGCCAGGCGTACGGCGGCAGGCCTTCGGGGACCGGGACGAACAATAACAGCACGGCAACGATAATCGGCAGCGCCATCATCAGGAGAGGTTTTTTATTCGCAGTCGTTGGCTTGACTGCACCGGCAGGCGGTATGGTTGTCTTTTTCTCTTTCATAATGAGTATCTGCAAGTTGTTGAAAATAACGTTTACGCCAGCGTCTTGCTCAGTGGTTTCTTTAATTACAAAAGTTACTTTAGTTTTTATTTTGCGTTTCTGAGTATCGACAGGGCGCTTATTTAACGCGTTTTATGAGGCGTTAAATTAAATTTGTTGGTTATTTATATATTGCGCTTTCAATGGCCATTGCAATTGATCAAGATCAAGAAAAGCCGGTGATTTCACTATTTTTTTATTATCAGTATAACCCTATATGATGAGGTGTTATTTTGGCGAAAATATCGATAGATGTTAAAAGAAAAATGAACAATAAATG
>NZ_JAGRQY010000060.1:0-26982 GCF_018223905.1 Klebsiella sp. 28 | reverse complement strand
ATGGCCCCGGATAGGCTTCCGCTTCCTGAATCGCTTTTACCGTCTGGTTCAGCTGCGCGCCCAGCGAAATTTGCGCCACATAAACATGCCCGTACATCATCATGCTGACGCCCAGATCTTTACGCGCCTTGCGTTTGCCATGCTCGCCAAACTTAGTCACTGCTCCCAGCGGGGTGGCTTTTGACGCCTGCCCGCCGGTGTTGGAGTAACACTGGGTGTCCAGCACCAGAATATTGACGTTTTCCGTCAGGCTCAGTACATGGTCCAGGCCGCCGAAGCCGATATCGTAAGCCCAGCCGTCGCCGCCGATCAGCCAGACGGATTTCTCCACCAGCGCGTCGGCATCGGTCAGCAGCTCTTCAGCTCCCGCCACGCCGGCCAGCGCCTGACGCAGGGCTGCCACCTGTTCGCGGCGAACTTCCGGCGTCGCCTCGGCGTGCAGCGCCGCGTTCAGCTCTGCCGGCAGCTTGTCGGCGAATTCGCTCAGCAGGCGCAACACGCGCTGGCGATGCTGGTCGACGGTCAAGCGGAAGCCGAGCCCGAATTCGGCGTTATCCTCAAACAGCGAGTTGGCCCACGCCGGGCCGCGGCCGTTGGCGTCGGTAGTGTACGGTGTCGAGGGCAGGTTGCCGCCGTAAATGGAGGAGCAGCCGGTGGCGTTGGCAATCAGCATTCGGTCGCCGTACAGCTGGGTCAGCAGTTTGATATACGGCGTTTCGCCACAGCCCGAGCAGGCGCCGGAGTATTCAAACAGCGGGCTGATCAGCTGCGAGGTGCGAATATCAATGCGCTCAAGTTTGCTGCGGTCGATTTCCGGCA
Source organism: Klebsiella sp. 28 (assembly GCF_018223905.1). NCBI lineage: Bacteria > Pseudomonadati > Pseudomonadota > Gammaproteobacteria > Enterobacterales > Enterobacteriaceae > Klebsiella > Klebsiella sp. 28. The sequence continues at coordinate 26,163 of NZ_JAGRQY010000060.1, read as the reverse complement.
GGTTGAGGAAGTACTCGTAATTGACCTTCTCCTCTTCCACATGCTCCAGGCGGGACATCATATTGATGGCCTTGATCTCCGGGTTCTGGCGGTCTTTTGCCGGGCACACTTCGACGCACAGGTTGCAGCCGGTGCAGTCTTCCGGGGCGACCTGCAGAACGTATTTCTGCCCGCGCATATCGCGGGATTTCACATCCAGCGAATGCAGGCTGGCAGGGGCGTTCTCCATCTCTTCCGGGGCGACCACTTTGGCGCGGATCGCCGAGTGCGGGCAGGCGGCGACGCAGTGGTTGCACTGAGTACACAGCGCTTCCTTCCAGATGGGGATCTCTTCGGCGATGTTGCGTTTCTCCCAGCGGGTGGTGCCCATGGGCCAGGTGCCGTCCGGCGGCAGGGCAGAGACCGGCAGCGCATCGCCGAGCCCGGCCAGCATCGCGGCGGTGACCGTTTTGACGAAATCCGGCGCGGCGTCGGAGACCACCGGCGGGCGGTTCGGACTGCTGGCGTTCACCGGCTGGAGCGGTACTTCCGCCAGTGATTCACGGGCCAGGGCCAGCGCCTGCCAGTTGCGCTCCACCAGCTCCTGACCTTTACTGCTGTAGCTTTTGGCGATGGCTGCCTGCAGTTCCGCCAGCGCGCTATCACCCGGCAGGATCTGGGTTAAATGGAAAAAGGCCATCTGCATCACGGTATTAATGCGCGCCCCGAGGCTGCATTCGCGGGCGATCTTTGCCGCGTTGACCACGTAAAAACGCGCTTTTTTCTGATTCAGGGTGGCCTGGACTTCCTGGGGCAGGCGGGACCAGACCTCATCGGCGCTGTACGGCGTGTTGAGCAGGAAAATGCCGCCGGGCTTCAGCCGCTCGGCCATCTGGTATTTATCGATAAACTGCAGCTGGTGGCAGCCGACGAAATCAGCCTGCGAAATCAGATACGATGAACGAATCGGTTTTTCGCTGACCCGCAGATGCGAGACGGTGAGGCCGCCCGCTTTCTTCGAGTCATAGACAAAATAGCCCTGGGAGAACCATGGGGTCGAGTTGCCGATGATTTTGATGTTGTTTTTGGTGGCTGATACGCTGCCGTCGCTGCCGAGGCCGTAGAACAGGGCCTCGAGCTTGGCCTCTGCCGGCAGGGTATTTTCGCCCAACGGCAGCGACAGGTTGGTCACGTCATCATAGATCCCGACGGTAAAGCGCGGCTTCGGCTGGGCGGCCTGCAGTTCACTGAATATCGCCAGCACGCATTCCGGACCAAACTCCTTGGAGGAGAGACCGTAGCGGCCGCCGATAGTGCGCGGTAGCGTCTCGCGCTCGCCGCGGTTAAAGGCTTCCGCCAGGGCGGTCATCACGTCGAGGTAAAGCGGTTCGGCAAGCGCGCCGGGTTCTTTGGTGCGATCCAGTACGGCAACCGCGCGGGCGCTCTCCGGCAGTGCCGCCAGCAGGTGGGCGGCGGAGAACGGGCGATAGAGGCGGACTTTTAGCACGCCGACTTTCTCGCCGCGACTCAGCAACTCATCGACCACCTCTTCGCAGGTGCCGATGGCCGAGCCCATAATGACGATCACGCGCTCTGCCTGCGGGTGGCCGTAAAACTCAAACGGTTTGTACTGACGGCCGGTGGCGGCAGCGAAGTCGTCCATCGCTTTCTCGACATGGTCATACACCGCGTCGTACCACGGATTGGTAGCTTCCCGGGACTGGAAGTAAGTGTCGGGGTTGGCCGAGGTTCCGCGGATCACCGGGTGTTCCGGGTTGAGCGCGCGCTGGCGATGCTCAGCGATCTTATCCTGCGGCAGCAGGGCGCGAATAGTGTCATCCGCCAGCGGGGCGATTTTGTTGATTTCGTGCGAAGTACGGAAACCATCAAAGAAATGAATAAACGGCACCCGGCTTTGCAGGGTGGCGATATGCGAGATTAGCGCGAAATCCTGCGCTTCCTGAACGCTGCTGGCGCACAGCATGGCGCACCCGGTCTGGCGGACGGCCATGACATCGGAATGGTCGCCGAAGATCGACAACGCATGGGTAGCTACAGTGCGGGCGGCGACGTGCAGCACAAACGGCATCAGCTGGCCGGCCAGTTTGTACAGCGTGGGGATCATCAGCAGCAGGCCCTGCGATGAGGTAAAGGAGGTGGAGAGGGCGCCGGTCTGCAGCGCGCCATGTACGGCGCCAATGGCGCCCGCCTCCGACTGCATTTCGACCACGCGGGGAACATCGCCCCAGACGTTTTTCAGCCCATTGCCGGCCCAGGCGTCAGCCTGTTCCGCCATCGTTGAACTGGGCGTGATCGGGTAGATGGCGATAACTTCACTGGTGCGAAACGCGACGGAAGCGACCGCGCCATTACCATCAATCGTAATCATATGAAGACACCCTTACATTGCGCAAAAGAATGGACGCGTGAAACCGCGACGCGCCCTGTAATTATATAAGGGGTAGTTTAGCAAACCGCTGACCCCGCCATTTTTGCATTTGTGTCCTCAATGCGCCGGGTACCCGTGACCAGATCAATATTTTGCGTGGTTCGCGGAGAAAATGGCTGCATGTCGGGAGAGGAACCACCTGCGCCGGGCGACATGGCCGAGGCAGATCAAGCTTTAGGCGAAAATTTGCTAGGAAATGTTAATGAGGCGCATAAATACGTACTTCCCCTCTCGACGCCGCCCGCCACGCTGCCTATTATTCTGGGGTTTGCTTTTTTAAGACGTTTCCGAGGGGAGAGAGAATGCGAGCTGCGATGTTAGTAGGATGTGCGGCGCTGTTGCTGTCCGCGTGCAGTAGTGAACCCGTTCAGCAGGCCACGGCGGCGCACGTCACGCCGGGAATGCGGGCGGCGATGAGCGACGCCGGTCAGGCCAACTGCGCCATGATAGGCGGCTCGTTATCGGTGGCTCGTCAGCTCGATGGTTCGGCGATTGGCATGTGCGCGCTGCCGAACGGCAAACGCTGCAGCGAGCAGGCGCTGGCGGGCGGCAGCTGCGGCTACTAACAGCGGCCCCGTCGCGGGGCAGCGTCAGCGGCACATCAACGCCGGCTAGTGCATCAGGTCGGCGAGCTTATAGACCAGCGTCTGGTCGGCGGTCGCCAGCGTCAACTGGTTTTCCGTCAGATCGACCTGCGCACCCTCGCGCAGCATCTTGCCGATCGTCGCATCCAGGGTATTGAGCTGGGCGTCGTGGCACAGCATCCGGGTCATCGCCAGCGATTTGACCTTCAGCTCGCCGTCCGACACTTTACCTTCCCCGCTAAAGCCGTTGCACATATTGCCGGATACATACATCTTGCCCGTAATAGCCATCTTCTCACCGAAGCTTAGCTCCAGCGGCCGGTCGCTGGCGTTGACCGCCTGGCCGTTGACGCTGGTCAGCACGAAACGATGATGCTGCAGCTGTTCCGCACCGGTGGACACCTTACTGTTATAGACACAGCCGGACAGCAGCATACCTGCCGCCAGAAGCGCCGCAAATTTGTTCATTTTCACTCCAAAACATTCACATAAATAATAAAACCAAGCCAGTGTAACGGTATCGCAGCGGGGATCTGTGGGGATTATCTGAATGTGCTCCCCCCGGGAGAGGAGCACAAAAGGGAAAGGCATTAGACGATGGCGTTCGGACAGGTTTCGCCGTTGGCGACCTGCTGCAGGTTACCCAGAGTGGTCTCCGAAATGCTGATCAGCGCCTCGGCGGTGAGGAACGCCTGGTGGCCGGTAAACAGCACGTTATGGCAGGCGGAGAGGCGGCGGAAGACATCGTCCTGGATCACGTCGTTGGATTTGTCTTCAAAGAACAGATCGCGTTCGTTCTCATAAACGTCCAGCCCCAGCGCGCCAATTTTCTGGTGCTTCAGGGCGTCGATGGCCGCCTGAGAGTCGATCAGGGCGCCGCGGCTGGTGTTGATCACCATCACCCCGTCTTTCATCTGATCGAAGGCTTCGCGATTGAGCAGGTGGTAGTTTTCGTCGGTCAGCGGACAGTGCAGGGAGATCACGTCCGATTCCTTGTACAGCGTGGCGAGGTCAACATATTCCACCCCCAGCTCCAGCGCGGCGGCGCTTGGGTACGGGTCGAACGCCAGCAGGCGCATGCCGAAGCCTTTGAGGATCCGCAACATCGCTACGCCAATTTTCCCGGTGCCGATCACCCCGGCGGTTTTGCCGTACATGGTGAAGCCGGTGAGGCCTTCGAGGGAGAAATTGGCATCGCGGGTACGCTGGTAAGCGCGGTGGATGCGGCGGTTGAGCGACATCATCATACCGATCGCATGCTCAGCGACCGCTTCCGGAGAGTAAGCTGGAACGCGCACGACGCGCAGGCCAAGCTCCTTTGCCGCCTCAAGGTCGACGTTGTTAAACCCGGCGCAGCGCAGGGCGATATATTTCACCCCGTGGGCCTTCAGCTCTTCCAGCACCGGGCGGCTGCCGTCGTCATTGACGAAGATACATACCGCTTCGCAACCGTTGGCGGTTTTGGCAGTCTTCGCTGTCAGCAGGAAATCGAAGAATTCCAGTTCAAAGCCGTATGCATCATTAACGTGCTGCAGGTACTTTTTATCGTACTGCTTCGTACTATAAACCGCGATTTTCATAAGACTTTTCTCCAGTGATTATACCGTCACGGTAGCATATTTAAAATAATCGTACAATTATTAAAAAATAGTTTAATGAGAGGGTGCTAATCCTAATTCTAGAGCATATCGCGGACTTGCGGAATCTCTTTGAAAGACAAAGTTTTTTCACCACAAACTGAGGCTGAAAGCGCCGGGGGCGAGCAGCAGAAGCGGCCACAGCAGACCGGAGCTGACGTTAGCCAGCTGAAACGACCACAGCGGCAGACTGCTGGCGCCGCTAACGAAGGGCAGCGTAGCCCTCAGGGGAGAGAGAAAGCGGCTGAAAAAGATAGCCCACGGGCCATAGCGCTGAAAGAAGAGGCGGCTGCGGGCCAGACGCTCGGCGGTCAGCCAGCGTAGATGGGTGAGGCGATGACGGTAGCGAATGCCCAGCCGCCACGATAGCCAGAATCCGCCGATGGCGCCGAGGCTGGCGCTGGACCACATTAACAGGAAATGTCCGAGGCTGGCGGAAGCGAATGTCCCCAGCAGCAGCAGGCCGGAGGTGCCGGGGATTGCCAGCGAGACCAATGCGCAGGATTTAGTGAAGGTAAGCAGAAAAACAATCAGCAATACCCATGGATAGTGGTCCTGTGCGCTCTCTATGAGCGAGATAATTAACGACACCGCCTCTCCCGCAAGCTATTCCCGTCTGGCTGGAGTGTGGCAGGGGCGACTTAAACAACAGTTAAATGATAATGGCCGAACGTCGCGCCGCGAGTCCGGCTGGCAACTATGCTTTAACAGGCCGTAAACTTTCACTCACTGGTCGAACGTGTCACAATGGACGCCTTTCGGCTTTTACTTATGTTGAATCAGGATATTAACTGCCCATGAAGGGTAAATATAAAGCCGCCATCGCGCTGGTGTTAGTTCTGGTGTTATTGCCGCTAACCCTGCTGTTGACGCTAACCCACTGGGTGCCGACGCTGGCGGGCATCTGGCTGCCCGTGGGCACGCGTATCTCTTTGCAGGAGAGCCCGCGCCTGACGCGGTCGGCCCTGCTGATCCCCGATCTGCGTTATCTGGTGGGCGACTGTGAAATCGCCCGGGTGACCGATGCCCGTCTCTCGCGTCCCAGCCGCTGGCGGCTGCATATTGGCCAGCTGGAGATCAACAGCGCCTGCCTGAGCAAACTGCCGGCCAGCGATCCCGCTCCCGGTTCACCGCGCACGCTTGCCGAATGGCAATCGATGTTGCCCTATAGCTGGTTAACCATTGACAATCTGCGGCTCTCGCCGTGGGAGAAATGGCAGGGGCGGCTGGTAATGTCATTAACGCCTGCGCAGCAGGATATCGGCTTTGCCGGGAAGGAACTGAGTCTGCAGGCGCGCCTGCGCGGCCAGGCGCTCACCGTCAGCCAGTTCAGCGCCCGGCTGACTGACGATCAGCCGCCGGTGAAGCTGGTGGGGACCTTCCATCTGCCGCTGGTGCCGGATGGTCTGCCGGTCGACGGCCAGATGCAGGGCACCTTCGAATTCCCGCAGACTGCGGAATGGATCGATGCTGAGCTCGAGTGGCAGCACAATCGCGGCCAGCTGCTGGTCACCCCGCGGGGTGAGGTAGAGCCTATTCTGGACCTGCCGTGGGAGATCACCCCGGAGCGGATCACCATCAGCGACGGCCGTTGGCGCACCCGTTACGAGGCGTATCCGCTGCGCGGGCGGGTGGCGCTGTCGGTGGGTAACTGGCAGCAGGGCACCGAACAGATGATCGTCAGCGGTCGCCTGAATGTTCTCACCGAGGGGCATGCCGGGAAGGGCAATGCGGTACTGAATATTGGTCCGGGCAAACTGAGCATGGATAACAGCGATCTGCCGCTGCGGCTCACCGGTGAGGCCAAGCTGGGGGAGATGATACTATACGCGGCGCTGCCGGCTCAGCTCAGCGGGCCGCTGATCAGCCCGCAGCTGGCTTTTCACCCCGGTGCGTTGCTGCGCTCGCGCGGGCGGGTGATCGACGCGCTGAATATTGACGAAATCCGCTGGCCGCTGGCCGGGGTTAAGGTCACTCAGCAGGGCGTCGATGGCCGCCTGCAGGCGATCCTTCGCGCCCATGAGCAGCAGATGGGCGACTTTACGCTGCATCTGGACGGTCAGGCGAGCGATTTTCTGCCCGACAGCGGCCGCTGGCAGTGGCGCTACTGGGGCGAGGGACATTTTACCCCGATGCAGGCGCGCTGGGATGTGAAGGGCAGCGGGGAGTGGCGCGACAATGCTATTACCCTGAGCAGCCTTTCCACCGGCTTCGATAAGCTTGAGTACGGCACAATGCGGGTCAGCACCCCGCGTCTAACCCTCGAGCAGCCGATCCGCTGGCTGCGCGATGCTGAGCATCCGCGGTTGACCGGTGCGCTGTCGCTGGACGCCGCCAAAACCACCTTCTCCGGCGGCAGCTATCTCCCGGCCTCAACGCTGAAATTCGCTCTCGACGGTCGGGACCCGACGTGGTTCCAGTTCACCGGCGCCCTGCATGCCGAGGCTATCGGTCCGGTGCGTCTGTCCGGGCGCTGGGATGGCGAACGGCTGCGCGGCCAGGCGTGGTGGCCAAAACAGTCGCTAACGGTGTTCCAGCCGCTGGTGCCGCCGGACTGGAAGATGAACCTGCGCGAAGGCAGTCTCTACGCGCAGGTGGCCTTCTCGGCGGCAGCCGGGCAGGGATTTGAGGCGGGCGGCCATGGCGTCCTGAAGGGCGGCAGCGCCTGGATGCCGGATAACCAGATCAACGGCGTCGATTTCGTCCTGCCGTTCCGCTTCAGCGACGGTCACTGGCAGCTGGGCATCCGCCGCCCGGTCTCCCTGCGCATTGGCGAAATCGTCAACCAGGTCACCGCGCGTAATCTGACGGCGGACCTGCAGGGTACCTGGCCGTGGAGCGAGGCCAATCCGCTGCAGCTCAGCGACGTCAGCGTCGATCTGTTAGGCGGGAAACTGACGCTGCTGCAGCTGCGTATGCCGCAGCGCGACCCGGCGTTGATCCGCCTGCAGCATATCTCCAGCAGCGAACTGACCAGCGCCGTCAAGGTGAAACAGTTCGCCATGTCCGGCGCGGTGAGCGGCGCGCTGCCGCTGTGGCTGGAGAATAATCAATGGATCATCCACGACGGCTGGCTGCGCAATGACGGACCGATGACCCTGCGGCTGGATAAAGACACCGCCGATGCGCTGGTGGCGGATAACGTCTCCGCCGGGGCGGCGATTAACTGGCTGCGCTATATGGAAATCTCCCGCTCGTGGACGCAGATTAACCTCGATAATCTGGGCGTGTTGACGCTTAAGGCCAGCATCAACGGCACCAGCCGGGTGGAAGGGAAAAGCAGTACCGTGCATTTAAACTACGCTCATGAAGAGAATATTTTCGACCTGTGGCGCAGTTTGCGCTTCGGCGACAATTTACAGGCGTGGCTCGAGCAGAATGCTACGCTGCCCGTACGGCGCTGTGCGGACGGTAAGACATGTAAGGAACCTAAATGAAGAAGCTGTTACTGGCCATGGTGGCGTCGATGCTGCTCGCCGGCTGTACGCCGCGCATCGAAATCGCGGCGTCGAAAGAGCCCATCACCATCAATATGAATGTCAAAATTGAGCATGAGATCCATATCAAGGTCGATAAGGATGTGGAAAACCTGCTCAAATCCCGCAGCGATTTGTTCTGAGGCGACGATGAGAAAACGACTGTTAACCGCGGCGCTGACGCTGGCTTTACTCAGCGCGCCCGCGCTGGCGTTGACCCTGAGCGAAGCGCGCCAGCAGGGACGAGTGGGGGAGACGCTGAACGGCTATCTCGCGCCGCTGCGTCAGGATAAAGAGACGCTGGCGCTGGTAAAGCAGATTAACGCCGCGCGCAGCGAAAGCTACCAGCAGCTGGCGGATGACAACAATCTGCCGGTGGATGAAGTGGCGAAAATGGCCGGGCAGAAGCTGGTGGCCCGCGCGCAGCCCGGGGAGTACGTCCAGGGATTGAACGGCCAGTGGCTGCGCAAATAATTAGCGACAGCGCTTGCGGTATTCCCCCGGGGTGACGCCAAAGCGCTGCTTAAAGGCGGTGGAGAAATGGCTGTGGTCGCTGAAGCCCCAGCGGTAGCCGATCCCCGCCAGCTTTTCATCGTCATGGACGTTCTGTAACGCCTGGGCACACAGATCCAACCGCCGGTTCTTAATATACTGCGCCACCACCAGCCCCTGATCGGCAAACAGCCGGTACAGGCTGCGTACCGACATGCCCGTCTCGCTGGCCAGCCACTCCGGACGCAGATGCTCCGACTGAATGGACGCATCGATTAACGCAATAATCTTCTGAAACTGCTTTTCCCGCCGGGAAGGGGCAGGATCGCGCTGATGCAGCACCGGGCGCAACAGGCAGGCGATCGCCTCCAGCGCGGCTTCGCTCTCGCTGGCGGAGAGCGTCGTGCCGCCCATGCTTTCCAGCAGCAGTCGCTGGCTGAGCTGGACCATTGGCAGAGATTTGTCCAGCCGGCAGGCGGTAGTGATGTCCCCTGTGGGCGCCACCCGCTGGCGCGGCAGCAGCAGCGAGGCCTGACGCGAGGTCTGCTGCCAGACGATGGAGCATGGGCGGGCGGCGTCGATTAACGTGATATCGCCTGCCGCCAGCGTCACCTGGCGATCGTCCTGTTCGATGATGGCTTCGCCGGCGAGCTGAAACACGGTATAGAACCAGGCGTCGTTATCGCGTTTTATCTCATTGCGCGTGCGGTAGAGATTGACGCCGGCGGCGGTGACGGTACTGACCTTGAGGCTGCCGGCGTAGCGGGCGTCAATCTCGCCGTGGAAACTCTCCTTCAGCGGTCGGGCGGCGAAATGGCCGCAGACCTGATTGATCGTCGCCAGCCAGCGCTGATATGCCAGCCCCCCCTCTGCCGTGGTCATCATTCGCCCTTCTCCTGTAATAACAATGTTTCCGCATTGTTGCATTTGTGTCGCCTCAGGCAAGGGCGCGATGGCGGGTATATGAAAGAACTATTACCCGCGGCACATTTCTGCGAGGGCAGACGACGGAATTGCGGCGACTGTCACAGCGGCGCAAACGAATGTCACAGAGAAAAAAGCGCCAACCGCCAACCAGACATAGACTGAAAGCACTATCCGCGATGAATAAGGAAAGGGTATGTCCACCTCACAGATAGCGCTGCTTGCCAGCGTCCAGCAGTTTTTAGACCGTCAGCATGGCCTGTATATCGACGGCGCCCCCTGCGCCGCGCAGAGCGAAAACCGGTTAACCGTCTGGGATCCGGCCACCGGGCAGGCGATTGCCACCACCGCCGACGCCAGCCCGGCGGATGTCGACCGGGCGGTGATGTCCGCCTGGCGCGCTTTTGTCGATCGCCGCTGGGCCGGGCGCACCCCGGCTGACCGTGAACGCATCCTGCTGCGTTTTGCCGATCTGGTGGAGCAGCACGGCGAAGAGCTGGCGCAACTGGAAACCCTCGAGCAGGGGAAATCCATTGCCATCTCCCGCGCCTTTGAGGTCGGCTGCACCCTGAACTGGATGCGCTACACCGCGGGGCTGACCACCAAGATCAGCGGCCGGACGCTGGACGTTTCGATCCCGTTCCCCCAAGGGGCGCGTTACCAGGCGTGGACCAAAAAAGAGCCGGTCGGGGTGGTGGCGGGCATCGTCCCGTGGAATTTCCCGCTGATGATCGGCATGTGGAAGGTCATGCCGGCCCTGGCGGCGGGCTGTTCGATCGTCATCAAGCCCTCGGAAACCACCCCGCTGACCCTGCTGCGGGTGGCGGCGCTGGCGACCCAGGCGGGCATTCCTGACGGGGTGTTCAACGTGGTCACCGGCAGCGGCGCCGGCTGCGGCGCGGCGCTGACCGCCCATCCGCAGGTGGCGAAGGTCAGCTTTACCGGCTCGACGGCGACCGGGAAACAGATTGCCCGCGTGGCTGCCGACCGCCTGACCCGCGTGACGCTGGAGCTGGGTGGCAAGAATCCGGCGATTGTGCTCAAAGACGCCGACCCCCAGTGGGTTATTGAGGGGCTGATGACCGGAAGCTTCCTCAATCAGGGGCAGGTCTGCGCCGCCAGCTCGCGGATCTACATCGAAGCGCCGCTGTTTGACACCCTGGTCAGCGGCTTCGAGCAGGCGGTGAAATCGCTGCAGGTGGGGCCGGGGATGCAGGAGACGGCGCAGATCAACCCGGTGGTCTCCCGGGCCCACTGCGACAAGGTGGCGGCCTACCTCGAAGAGGCTCGCCAGCAGAAGGCAGAGCTCATCAGCGGCAGCGCCGGACCAGATGCGGGAGGGTACTATATTCCGCCAACGCTGGTGGTAAACCCCGACGCCGGACTGCGTCTCAGCCGTGAGGAGGTTTTTGGCCCGGTGGTGAACCTGGTGCGAGTGGCCGATGGCGAGGAGGCGCTGCGCCTGGCCAACGACAGCGATTTTGGTCTGACCGCCAGCGTCTGGACCCGCGATCTGACCCAGGCCCTGAACTACACCGACCGTCTGCAGGCGGGAACGGTATGGGTCAACAGCCATACCCTGATTGACGCCAACCTGCCTTTCGGCGGCATGAAGCAGTCTGGTACCGGCCGCGATTTCGGCCCTGACTGGCTCGACGGCTGGTGCGAAACCAAATCCGTCTGCGTGCGCTACTAGCCCTCCGTCGGGGAAGGCGAAAGGCTTTTCCCGACGCGCCGCTTGCCGACCTCCGGTCTTTCTCGCTACTGTGGAGGGCAATCTTTGCCTAATCTGGGCGGTGAATCATCAGGAGGTCTTCGGCATGACAGCATTTCCTAAGGTTGCGCTAATTGGTCCCGGCGCCATCGGCACCACGATTGCCGCCGCCCTGTTTGAGAGGGGGAGGGCGCCGATGGTCTGCGGGCGTACCGCCCATTCGGCGCTGGTGCTGCGCACTGACGAGGGTGAGATCGTGGTGCCCGGCCCGGTGCACACCGACCCGATGGCGATAGCCGCCCCCTTCGACCTGGTCTTTGTCGCGGTGAAAACCACCCAGACGGAGGCCATCGCCCCCTGGCTGACGGCCCTGTGTTCCCCTGACACCGTGGTGTGCGTGCTGCAAAACGGCGTTGAGCAGCGCCAGCAGTTTGCCCCCTTGACCGGCGGCGCGACGGTGCTGCCGTCGGTGGTCTGGTTCCCGGCGCAGCGCGATGCCGATGCCTCTGTCTGGTTGCGCGCCGCGCCGCGCCTGACGCTGCCGGATCTGCCGGGGGCAGAGCGGGTGCAGCAGGCGCTGGCGGGAACCCGCTGCGCGGTGGACCTGGCGGCTGATTTTACCACCGTGGCCTGGCGCAAACTGTTGCAGAACGCGGTTGCCGGTCTGATGGTGCTGACCGGACGACGCGCCGGGATGTTCGCCCGGGAGGACATCACTGCCCTCGGGCTGGCTTATCTGCGCGAATGCCTGCAGGTGGCGCGGGCGGAAGGGGCCGCCCTGAGCGACAGCGTGCCGGAGGAGATTATCGCCGGCTTTCATCGGGCGCCTGCCGACTTAAGCACCTCTATTCTGATCGATCGCCTCAATGGCCGACCGCTGGAGTGGGATATTCGTAACGGCGTGGTGCAGCGTCGCGGGCGTCAGCACGGCATTCCGACGCCGCTCAGCGATATCATCGTGCCGCTGCTGGCGGCGGCCAGCGATGGCCCGGGCTGACCCGGGCAGGCGCGGGTGCGAGCCACTGGAAGCGGGATCTGCTATGATCCCGACTTTCGTTGTCTGGAGCCAGTCGATGTTCAACGACGCCATTGTTTATGACCGCTACGGGCCGCCGTCCGCGGTGCTAACGCTGAAACGCCTGCCGCTGGCGCCGCTGGCGGGCGGACGGGTGCGGGTCAGGATGCGCTTTGCCCCGGTGAATCCTTCGGATCTGATCCCCGTGACCGGTGCCTATCGCCATCGCACCCGACTGCCGGCCGTCGCCGGCTATGAAGGGCTTGGCGAGGTGGTCGCCGCGCCATACGGCAGCCGGCTGGCCGCGGGCCAGCGGGTGCTGCCCCTGCGCGGGGGCGGCACCTGGCAGCGGTTTATCGATCTGGATGAGACCTGGCTGGTGCCGGTGCCGCCGGCAGTTGACGATCTGCTGGCCGCCCGCGGGTATATCAATCCGCTGACGGCGATGCTGATGCTCAAGCGCTGGCCGGTTGCCGGAAAACACCTCGTGCTGACCGCGGCATCGTCCTCCTGCGCCAGTCTGCTGGGGCAGTGGGCGCTGGCGATGGGCGCCCGCTCGGTGAGCGGGATTATTCGCTCGCCGCAGCACCGGGCGCGCCTGGAACAGGCCGGGATCTATCCGATCCTCGATACCGACCGGGCGCTGATGGAGAAGGTCAGCCAGCACAGCGATCTGGTGTTTGACGCGGTGGGCGGCGAACTGGCGAATACGCTGCTGTCGGTGCTGCCCGCATCGTCGACCCTGATCTCCTATGGGCTGTTATCCGGGCGGCCGCTGACCCAGACGCGCGGTAGCTCGACGGTGCGCAAGTTTCATCTGCGGGAGGCGCTGCCGACACTCAGCGTGGTGGCGTGGCGGGCAGCGTTCGACGAAATCTGGCAGCGCCTGCCGACGACCTCCCAGCCGCCGGCCCAGCGTATAGCGTTGAACGACTGGCGGGCGGCGATTGCCGCCGCCGGCCAGCCGGGAAGAGGCGGTAAGATCCTGCTGGATTTCACCGCCGGTTAAGATTACTTTTTCTTTTCGCCCAGAGTAGGGGTTTCGTCAAAGAAGTTCCACGGCTTGAGCAGCGCGTGCGCCCACTCGGTCGGCATGATCGGCCACTCTTCGGCGCGCGCCACGTGGGTGGTGCCGGTGGTGATCCACACGACGTCATCGTGGTTAGTCAGCGACTCATCATCCTTCGCGTACTGGCCCAGGCCGGTATCGTGGGCGGAACGGTTCGGGTATTTCCCTTCCGGATATCGCTCTGTCGGGTGGTAGCGCGTCACCCACAGCTGTTTATCCATAAAGCTCAGGCGATGATATATCCACTCGTCCGGGGCGAATTTGGCACCGGTCGCCGCCGGGTGCGTGCCGCCGGCGTAAGGGATAATCTGGTATGAGACCGGGTTGCCCATGCGGTTCTCTTTGCTGGTGTTGCTCAGCAGGCGGATAGTGCCCGGGTCGAATTTCTGCGCCGCTTTTTGCTCGCTGTCAATCGTGTACTGATTCACCTGCATAGTACTGGTGCGCGGGCCGCCGGCGGTGTTGGGCTTCACTTCCGGGTCCATCGCCACCAGGGTGTTGTTCTCGCCGTCCACATCGAGGTCGAGGCGGAAGTTATAGATGTGCTGGTGAGTGGTGCCGACAATATTATGGTCGATCAGCGTTCCGTAGCGGGTATCCTCTTTGGCGCTGGGGTCATGCATGGTCTTCGCCAGCACGCCTTTCACCGCTTCAATGCCGGTGGCGCCGGCATCGATACCGATGGTGCCGTTGTCGTGGAACACCCAGTCAAAGATATAGTCGTAGTTGCCGACGGTGCTGATCCAGCGCACCACCAGCTCCCGGCGCTCGGTACTGACGTTGGGTTTGCCCATCTCCAGGTGCTTATACTCAGGCCCGGCATAGCGTTCGAATATGGCCACCGCGCCTGGAATAGTGGTTGGTTTGCCTGTGTAATCGGCGATAGTTTCGTCCAGCAGTACCGCATTTGACGGCGCATCTTTACCGCGAACAATCGGCGACGTCAGGGTGCCCATGCCGTAATCGCCGGAGTCGAGGTAGGCTTTGAAATACCAGCCGACGTCCGGGTCGCCGTAGGGGACGATCATCCCGCCGAGGGAACCTTCATACATCACCTGGCGTTTTGTGCCGTTATCGTTGTAAGTCACCGTTGACAGAATTGGTCCGACGCGCGAGTTCAGGCGTAGATGAAAATCCCAGTTCTGCCAGTGAATGGTATCGCCGGTAATGGTGTAGTTTTTGCCTTCCGGTTCGGTTATCTCCAGCGGTTTCACCGCCGGGGCGTTGCGGTCGCGACCATCATAAGGACGGGGCTCCATTGGGACCGGGATCACCGGACCTTCTTCGATTTTGATGATTTTCTTCGCTTCAAGGTCGACCACCGCCACCAGGTTTTCAATCGGGTGCGCCCAGTAGTTGCCGTCGCCGGTATCCAGATAACTGACCACCTTCAGCAGACGCGCATCCTGCTGCAGGCCATCTTTGCCATCAAAAAAGCCAACGGTGAGCGGGGTGGTGACCACTTTGCCAGGATCGGTAATACCGTGCTTTTTCAGCACCTCAGCGAATTCGCTGCTGGTATTGATGATGTTCTGCACGCTGACAAAATCATCGAGCAGCACCATCCCGTGGGCGCCTTTGATCGGCGTCCAGGAAAGGATTTTTTTGTTTTGCAGATCGACCACGGCTTCAATGACGTGTTTGCCATCGAGCATCACCACATCGGCAGTGCGGGGAGCATCGACCGGCGTTCCCTGCAGGGCAAAGGCCCATACCGCCGCCTTGTCCGGCTCGTGTAAGGAAATCTCAGTAAAGCGGGTATTCGGCTGAAACTCCGGCGCGGCTTTGACAATGGTCACCGCTTCACTGATTTCCGCCGCCGAGAGCGAGTTTAACGGGTGCGGGCGCTTTTCCACCTGGAAGGTCTGATCGAGACCGGACTGGAACACATCGTTGATAAAGGTATCGGAAACCCAGGCTTTACCTTCCTTCATTACCACAGGCACCGGTAGGTCAAGGGATTTACCGTTGACGATCGCCGTTTTGGCGCCGGGCTTTACTTTGACGTAAGCGCCGTCTTTTATCAGGGTGAACATTTGCGCGTAGTCATCCCACTGCACATCGGCGCCGAATTCCTGCAGCGTTTTATCCAGCGGTACCATGTGGGCTTCGCTACCGTGAGCGAAGACCGGTGATTGCCAGGCGCAAACCACCGCCACGGCCAGCGCCAGCGCGGTTTTACGAGGAGAAAATTTCAAGCCGTTTGCCATTGTGACCTCATCTTATTGTTGTGTTGTCTCTTGCCGCTGCGAATGTCGGCTTTGTCATCCTTAAGCTACCAGCCAGCGGCGCCGGGGCGTTTGTTTGCTTTTGCCAGCTTGTTTGTCAGTTTTGCCAGACGGGCGTAAAAAATGCCTCCGCAGAGGCATTGAGAACGTGCGCCGATTTTTTTGCCGGGTGGCGGCTGACGCCTTACCCGGCCTACGGTCCGTGCGGCCTGCCGGTAATTTATTCACCATTCTTGCTGGCCCGAGCCCGGGGGTACAGGGGGCAGCGGCGACTGGCCGCCCCCTGTGCGCTCCCTGCGCTATGCCAGGCATAACGCAGACGATTAACCGGGAGCGCAATGTGCGCTGAAGCCACGGATAACATAAAGGACTTCCCGGGGCGAAACCGTTGCAAACCGATTGCAGTATCAATGGCTAAAGGGTCGGCCAACAGAGCGCCAGCGGTCTATTTTTCGCTATCACGCCGGGAAATCTCCCTGTTGACGCGCCACCAGGGTCAGAATGGAATACAGCGCCACCGCCTGCTGGTGCTGGTTGAAAATCTCCACCGCCCATTCCACCACGCCGGTGGCTTTCTCATCGGCGCTGCGCTGACGTTTGACCGTTTTACGCTTACAGGTCAGGCGAACCTGAATGGTGTCGCCCGGTTTGACGGGTTCAATAAAGCGCAGGTTTTCCATCCCGTAGTTGGCGATAACCGGCCCGACGCCGGCATCGACGAACAGCCCGGCCGCGGCGGAGATCAGGAAATAGCCGTGGACCACCCGCTCGCCAAAAATCGACTCGGCGGCGGCGATTTTGTCCATGTGCGCGTAGAAATGATCGCCGCTCAGGCAGGCGAAGTTAACGATATCCGCTTCGGTCAGGGTTCGGCGTGGGGTTAATAAGCTGTCGCCAGGCTGAATCTCTTCGAAATATTTGCGGAACGGGTGAATACGGTCTTCGTTCACCTGGGCGCCGCGCACCCACTGTTGACCGATGGTCGCCAGCATCGTTGGGCTGCCCTGGACCGCGGTACGCTGCATATAGTGTTTCACCGAACGCAGCCCGCCAAGCTCTTCTCCGCCGCCAGCGCGGCCGGGGCCGCCGTGCACCAGCTGCGGCAGCGGCGAACCGTGGCCGGTTGACTCGACCGAGGACGCCTCGTTCAGTATCTGAATACGGCCATGGGCGCGGGCGGCGCCGAGGATAAACTCGCGCGCCAGCTCGCCGCTGGCGGTGACCAGCGTCCCCGCCAGACTGCCGCCGCCGGCGCGCGCCAGCGTCAGCGCATGCTGGCGGTCACGATACGGCATCAGCGTCGCCACCGGACCAAAAGCTTCAATGGCGTGAACCGCCGGCGTTTCATCCGGCTGTGAGCAGTACAACAGGGTCGGCGGGAAAAATGCGCCGGCCGCGCTGAGATCCGCCTCTCCACCGAGCAGTACTTCGCAGCCAGCGGCTATCAGCTTATTGACGCTCTCCTGTACGTCCTGACGCTGTTCGCTATTAACCAGGGCCCCCATCTTAACGCCCTCCTGCGCAGGGTCACCGACGGTTACTTTATGCAGGCGGGAGATCAGTGCATCGCTAACCGCATTAATCTGAGCCAGTGGCACAATGATTCTGCGGATAGCGGTACATTTTTGCCCGGCTTTCGCCGTCATCTCGCGGACCACTTCCCGAATAAACAGCGCGAATTCCGATTGCTCCGGAGTGACGTCTTCGCCTAACACGCAGCAGTTGAGTGAATCTGCTTCCATGGTAAAGGGAATGGATTTGGCTACCAGGTTAGGGTGCGCCCGTAGCTGCTGGCCGGTGGCGGCTGACCCGGTAAAGGTCACCACGTCCTGGCTATCGAGGTGGTCGAGCAGATCGCCCGCGCCGCCGCAAATCAGGCTGATGGCGCCCTCCGGCACCAGGCCGCTGTCGACAATCGCTTTCACCATTGCCTGGGTGAGCTGGGCGGTAGCGGTGGCCGGTTTAATGATCGCCGGCATACCGGCAAGCCACGTGGGCGCCAGTTTTTCCAGCATTCCCCAGCAGGGGAAGTTGAAGGCGTTGATATGGACGGCGACGCCTGATTTCGAGGTTAGCACATGACGCGCGGCAAAACCGCCCTGTTTGGAGAGCGGGATGAGCTCGTCTTCCGGCCACAGGATATCGTCCGGTAATTCTCGACTACCGAGCCCGGCATAGGTGAAAAGGGTACCGATACCGCCTTCAATATCCACCCAACTGTCGGCGCGAGTGGCGCCGGTTTGCGCGGAGATGGCGTAGAACTGGTCTTTCTGCTCCAGCAGGTGTTTCGCCACCGCTTTCAGCATCGCGCTGCGTTCAATAAAGGTCATCGTCTGCAGGGCTTTGCCACCGCGCTCAATCGCGAAGCGGCGCGCCTGCGCCATATCCAGGCCTTCACTGGTCACCTCCCAAAGCGCCGCGCCGGTGATGGCGTGATGGATAGTACGGGCGCGGCCCCGGCCGGTCTGCCAGGCGCCGGATAAGTAGCTGGCTAACTGCTGCATCGCAAATCTCCAAATGTGTTACGTGTGATATCTATAAATAGTTCTTTTATGAATCATAAAATGCAAGCCCGTATTTAATAAATTATTAACATTGTGATCGCGATGGCGTTACGCATTATGCTTAACTTACTGTATTTATTGTGGTTTAAAAAAGATTTTGCGGAGATTATCACAAAAAGAGCAAACAAAATTTGTGGTTTTATTTAACCAATATGTAACCTTCAATAAACAAAGTGATTCACATAAATGTTTTTGTTGTGAATATAAGAATCATAAAGGTGATGACGTGACAGAAGAACAACGCTTTGACCAGCGCATCGCGCAGGAAACGGCCATCGAACCGCAGGACTGGATGCCGGATGCCTACCGTAAGACCTTGATTCGGCAGATAGGCCAGCACGCGCACTCGGAGATCGTCGGCATGCTGCCGGAAGGCAACTGGATCACCCGCGCGCCGACGCTGCGCCGCAAAGCGATCCTGTTGGCTAAGGTACAGGATGAGGCTGGACACGGGCTGTATCTCTATAGCGCCGCGGAAACCCTTGGCTGCGCCCGGGAAGACCTGTATCAGAAGATGCTCGACGGGCAGATGAAATACTCCTCCATTTTTAACTACCCGACCCTCAGCTGGGCGGATATCGGCGTGATCGGCTGGCTGGTCGATGGCGCGGCCATCGTCAACCAGGTGGCGCTGTGCCGGACCTCCTACGGCCCCTATGCCCGGGCGATGGTCAAAATCTGCAAAGAAGAGAGCTTTCACCAGCGTCAGGGTTTTGAAGCCTGCATGGCGCTGGCGCAGGGCAATGACGCGCAGCGGCAGATGCTGCAGGACGCCATTAACCGCTTCTGGTGGCCGGCGCTGATGATGTTTGGCCCTAACGATGACAACTCGCCGAACAGCGCCCGCAGCATGGCGTGGAAAATCAAACTGCACTCCAACGACGAGCTACGTCAGCGCTTCGTCGACAATACCGTGCCGCAGGTAGAGATCCTCGGTATGACCGTCCCGGACCCGGATTTGCAGTTTGATGAAGCCAGCGGCCACTACCGCTTCGGCGAAATCGACTGGCAGGAATTTAACGAGGTGATTAGCGGCCGTGGCATTTGCAATCACGAGCGGTTGGCCGCCAAGCGTAAGGCCTGGGAAGAGGGCGAATGGGTGCGCGAAGCCGCGCTGGCCCATGCGCAAAAACAGCAGGCCCGCAGCGCGGCATGAGGAGAGACAACATGAGCAAAGTTTATTGGCCGTTATATGAAGTGTTCGTTCGCAGCAAACAGGGGTTATCCCATCGTCACGTCGGCAGTCTGCACGCTGCCGATGATCAAATGGCGCTGGAGAATGCCCGTGATGCCTACACCCGCCGCAGCGAAGGCTGCTCAATTTGGGTGGTGAAGGCCAGCGAAATCGTTGCTTCGCAGCCGGAAGATCGCGGCGAATTCTTCGACCCGGCGGAAAGCAAAGTCTACCGTCATCCGACTTTCTATACCGTGCCGGACGGCATGGAACATATGTGAGGCGGCGATGAATAACCCTAACCCCGTAGCCACCTACGCCCTGCGGCTTGGCGACAATGGTCTGGTTCTGGCCCAGCGTTTAGGCGCCTGGTGCGGACATGCTCCCGAGCTCGAGATCGATCTTGCGCTGGCCAATATCGGCCTCGACCTGCTCGGCCAGGCGCGCAATTTTTTAAGCTATGCCGCCGAGCTTAACGGTTGCGGCGACGAAGATACGCTGGCTTTTGGCCGCGATGAGCGCCAGTACAGCAACCTGCTGCTGGTGGAGCAGCCAAACGGCAATTTTGCCGACACTATCGCCCGCCAGTTCTTTATCGACGTCTGGCATGTCGCTCTGTTCAGCCGGCTGGTGAACAGCCGCGACGCGCAGCTGGCGGCCATTGCCGCTAAAGGGCTGAAAGAGGTGCGTTACCACCAGCGCTTTAGCCGCGGCTGGCTGGAGCGTCTGGGTAACGGCACCGAATTATCAAATCGCAAAATGCAGCAGGCGGTCGACAATCTGTGGCGCTTCACCGGCGAACTGTTCCTGGCTGATGAAGTGGAGCTCAGCCTGGTTGAGCAGGGCATTGCGGTTGATCCGCGTGAACTGCAGGCCGAATGGCAAAGCGCGGTACACACGGCGCTTCTCGACTCCGGCTTACAGATCCCGCAGGAAGCGGCCTTCCGCAGCGGCGGCAAACAGGGACTGCACAGTGAACATCTCGGCCCGCTGCTGGCGGAGATGCAGTATCTGCAGCGTTCGCATCCCGGACTGCAGTGGTAAGTGAGGTGACTATGCAATGTCTTGCCGATATCGCTCCTGCAGAGGTTCGCACCATCTGGGGATTATTAAGCGCGATCCCGGATCCGGAAGTGCCAGTACTCACCATCACCGACCTTGGTATGGTGCGCAGCGTCGCGCGCCATGGCGACGGCTGGGTGATTGGCTTTACCCCGACCTATTCGGGCTGTCCGGCGACGGAGCATCTGCTGGGGGAGATCCGCACGGTCATGAGCGAGCATGGCTTTCAGCCGGTACATATCGTCCTGCAGCTGGATCCGCCGTGGACCACCGACTGGATGAGTCAGGATGCCCGCGAGCGCCTGCGCCAGTACGGCATCAGCCCGCCCCAGGGGCACGCCTGCCATGCGGATATGCCCGCTGAGGTGAGCTGTCCGCGCTGCGGCAGCACCCATACCTCGCTGATTAGCGAATTCGGTTCCACGGCCTGCAAAGCGCTCTATCGCTGCGACAGCTGCCGGGAACCTTTTGATTACTTTAAATGTATTTGAGGTTGCCATGACGACGTTCTATTCGCTTAAGGTGGCGAGAGTCGAGCCGGAAACCCGCGATGCGGTGACCATCACTTTTGCGATCCCGCAAGCCCTGCAGGCGGAATACTGTTTTCGCCCGGGCCAGCATCTGACGCTAAAAGCCCGTCTGGGCGGCGAAGAACTGCGCCGCTGTTACTCCATTTGTCACAGCCGCACGCCAGGCGAAATTAGCGTCGCGGTCAAAGCCATCGACGGCGGACGCTTCTCGCGCTACGCCCAGCACGATATCCAGCAGGGTATGGAGCTGGAGGTGATGGTGCCGCAGGGGCATTTCGGTTATCAACCGCAGGCCGAACGGCAGGGAGAATATCTGGCGATTGCCGCCGGCTCCGGGATCACGCCGATGATGGCGATCATTAGCGCAACGCTGGCGACCGAGCCGCAAAGCCGCTTTACGCTGATCTACGGCAACCGCAGCAGCCATAGCATGATGTTCCGCCAGGCGCTGGCCGATTTAAAAGACCGCTATCCGCAGCGCCTGCAGGTGATCCACCTGTTTAGCCAGGAGTCGATGGACAGCGATCTGCTACAGGGGCGCATTGACGGCGACAAACTGCGCCAGCTCGCTGATCATCTGCTGGATTTCAGCCGTTTCGACGAGGCCTTTATCTGCGGGCCGGCGGCGATGATGGACGAGGCGGAAGCGACGTTACGTGAACTTGGCGTAGCGGAGAAATCGATTCATCTCGAACGCTTTAATACCCCAGGCGGCAATGTGAAGCGGGCCGCTGGAGTGCAGGCGGAAGGGCGCACGGTGACCATCCGCCAGGACGGGCGCGATCGGCTTATCGCCCTCAGCGCCGAAGACGACAGCATCCTGGATGCCGCATTGCGTCAGGGCGCCGATCTGCCGTTCGCCTGTAAGGGCGGGGTATGCGCCACCTGTAAATGCAAAGTGCTGCGCGGTGAAGTGGCGATGGCCGCCAATTACAGCCTGGAAGCGGATGAGCTGGCGGCGGGCTACGTGCTGAGCTGCCAGTCGCTGCCGACCAGCGGCGATGTGGTGGTCGACTTTGACGCGCGGGGGATGGCATGAGTGACCTGCTGATCCACCGTCATGGCCGGGTGCTTCAGTTGACGCTGAACCGCCCGCAGGCCCGCAACGCGCTGAACAATGCCTTATTAACCCAGATTGCCGAGGTGCTGGAGGCCGCGGCAGTTGATGACAGCGTCGGCGTCTGCGTTATTCGCGGTAACGCGCGTTTTTTCGCCGCCGGGGCTGACCTCAATGAAATGGCGGAAAAAGATCTTCCTGCCACCCTGGATGATATTCGCCCACGGTTATGGGGGCGAATTGATGCCTTTACTAAACCGCTCATCGCCTCGGTCAACGGCTACGCCCTCGGCGCCGGCTGCGAGCTGGCCCTGCTGTGCGACCTGATTGTCGCCGGGGACAACGCCCGCTTTGGCCTGCCGGAAATTACCCTCGGCATAATGCCGGGCGCGGGCGGCACCCAGCGGCTGATCCGCAGCGTTGGCAAGGCGCTGGCCAGCCGGATGGTGCTGAGCGGCGAGAGTATTGACGCCCGCCAGGCGCAGCAGGCCGGGCTGGTCAGTGATATCCATCCGGCGGCGTTAACCGATGAGTATGCCCTGAAACTGGCAACCACCATTGCCCGCCATTCGCCGCTGGCGCTACGGGCGGCAAAACAGTCGCTGCGCCTGGCGCAGGAAGTCAGCCTGCAGGCCGGTCTACAACAGGAGCGCCAGCTGTTTAGCCTGCTGAGCGCCACCGAGGACCGCCGCGAAGGCATCGACGCCTTCTTACAAAAACGTACCCCGGAATTTAAAGGACGCTAATCGTGGAAGCTTTCATTCTCAGCGCAGTGGAACAGGGCGTCATGACCATTACCCTCAATCGCCCGGACCGCCTTAACAGTTTTAACGACCTGATGCATCACCAGCTGGCGGAATGTCTGAAGCAGGCCGAGCGCGATGATGGCGTGCGCTGCCTGCTGATCACCGGCGCCGGCCGCGGTTTTTGCGCCGGCCAGGATTTGAACGACCGCAATGTCGACCCCAGCGGCCCGCCGCCGGATCTCGGCATGTCGGTAGAACGCTTTTACAACCCGTTAGTGCGCCGTCTGGCGGCGCTGCCGAAACCGGTCATCTGCGCGGTTAACGGCGTGGCCGCCGGCGCGGGCGCTACCCTGGCGCTGGGCTGCGATATCGTGCTGGCCGCGCGTTCGGCCAAATTTGTGATGGCGTTCAGCAAGCTCGGCCTGGTGCCGGACTGCGGCGGCAGCTGGTTCCTGCCGCGGGTGGCCGGCCGTGCGCGCGCGATGGGGCTGGCGCTGCTGGGCGACAGCCTCAGCGCGGAACAGGCCGCGCAGTGGGGGATTATCTGGCAACTGGTGGACGATTCAGAACTGGCGGATACCAGTCTGCAACTGGCGCGCCATCTGGCGGCGCAACCGACGTTTGGTCTTGGGCTGATTAAAAAGGCGCTGCTGGCCTCTGAAACCAACAGTCTCGACGCGCAGCTGGACCTGGAGCGCGATTATCAGCGTCTGGCCGGGCGCAGCGATGATTACCGCGAAGGGGTCAGCGCGTTTCTGGCCAAACGGCCACCACAGTTCAGCGGGAAATAGATGATGACGACATCCTTAGCCACCGTGGCGGTGATCGGCAGCGGCACCATGGGAGCCGGCATCGCCGAAGTGGCTGCCGCCGCCGGGCATCCGGTGCGTATTTTTGATATTAACCCTAAGGCTGTAGACCTGGCGATAGAGGGTATCGCCGGGCGTCTGGCGTCACGCGTTGCGCGGGGCAAACTGGCGTCAGAGCAGGCCGACGCGCTGCTGGCGCGCCTGCATCCGGCCCACGATTTAGCCGCACTTGCCGATGCAGATTTAGTGATCGAAGCGGCCTCTGAACGGCTGGAGGTCAAAACGGCGCTGTTCGCGCAGCTGGCGGCGATCTGCGCGCCGTCAACGCTGTTGACCAGTAATACCTCGTCTATTTCGATTACCGCTATCGCCGCCGGGGTCAAAAACCCGGAGCGGGTGGCCGGACTGCACTTTTTTAATCCGGCGCCGGTGATGAAGCTGGTCGAGGTGGTGAGTGGTCTTGCGACCTCCACAGAAGTGGTGGAGCAGCTGTGCCAGTGCGTAAGCGGCTGGGGGAAACAGCCGGTGCGCTGCCGCTCAACGCCCGGTTTTATCGTTAACCGCGTAGCGCGTCCGTTCTACGCTGAGGCCTGGCGCGCGCTGGAAGAGCAGGTCGCCGCCCCGGAGGTTATCGATGCCGCTTTGCGTGACGGCGGCGGCTTCCCGATGGGACCGCTGGCGCTGACTGACCTGATTGGCCAGGACGTCAACTTCGCCGTGACCTGTTCGGTGTTTAACGCCTTCTGGCAGGACCGCCGCTACCTGCCATCGCTCCTCCAGCAAGAGCTGGCGCTGGCCGGGCGGCTAGGTAAAAAGAGCGGCCACGGCGTCTATCGCTGGCCCGCTGAGACACTGCCGGACGCGGCGCTGCCGCCGGTAATGATAGGTGCTGAATCCGTTACCGTCAGAAGTGACAACGTCACTGAATTAGACGATGTCTTGCTGCTGGAGACTGAAGGCGAGACCGCCCTGGCGCTGAGTATTAAGCATCACCGCCCGGTGGTGGTGTATGACCTGTGCGCCAGCGATACGGTGGTGCTGGCCGCAGCGGCAACCAACGCGCCTGCGGCCACTGATAAGGCCGTGCATTACTTCCAGCAGCAGGGCAAGAAAGTGCTGCGTATTGCCGATTATCCCGGCCTGCTGGTGTGGCGAACGGTGGCGATGCTGATTAACGAAGCGCTGGATGCGGTACAAAAAGGCGTCGCCAGCCCGCAGGATGTCGATACCGCGATGCGCCTTGGCGTCAACTATCCGCATGGCCCGCTGGCATGGGGAGAACGCCTTGGCTGGCGGCGGGTGCTGCAACTGCTGGAGAACCTGCAACACCATTATGGCGAGGAGCGCTATCGCCCCAGTTCCCTGCTGCGCCAGAAGGCGCTGATGGAGAAGCACCATGAGCAATGATCCGTGGCGCAACGCGCGCGTGATGTACGAAAAAGATACCTGCGCCAGAAAGATGGGGATCGAACTTATCGAAATGGACGACGGTTTTGCGCAGATGAGTATGACCGTCTCGGCGGACATGCTTAACGGCCATCAAACCTGTCACGGCGGTCAGCTATTTACGCTCGCCGATACCGCTTTCGCTTATGCCTGTAACAGCCAGGGGCTGGCGGCGGTGGCCTCGGCGGCAAGCATTGATTTTCTTCGTCCGGCGTTTGCCGGCGACCGGCTGGTCGCCACCGCCAGAGTCAAACAGCAGGGCAAGCTGACCGGCGTCTACGACATCGAAATTGTTAATCAACAGCAAAAGATTGTGGCCCTGTTCCGCGGCAAATCGCACCGCATCGGCGGCACAATCACGGGAGACGTGTAATGCGCGACGCCTTTATTTGTGACGGGATCCGTACGCCGATTGGCCGCTACGGCGGCGCGCTGGCCAGTGTGCGCGCCGACGACCTGGCGGCGATCCCGCTGCGTGAGCTCCTGAGTCGTAATCCCGGGCTCGACCCGGCAGCAATTGATGATGTGATTTTCGGCTGTGCGAATCAGGCCGGGGAAGATAACCGCAACGTGGCGCACATGGCGACGTTGTTGGCCGGTTACCCGCATACCGTGCCGGGCACCACGATTAACCGCCTGTGCGGATCGGGTCTGGATGCCATCGGCTTTGCCGCCAGGGCGATCAAAGCCGGCGATGCCGATCTGCTGATTGCCGGCGGCGTGGAATCGATGTCGCGTGCGCCTTTCGTGATGGGAAAAGCCAGCACGCCGTACCAGCGTCAGGCGGAACTCTTTGATACCACGATTGGCTGGCGTTTTGTGAACCCGCTCATGGCGCAACACTTCGGAACTGACAGCATGCCGGAAACGGCCGAGAATGTAGCTGAATTGTTAAATATCAGCCGGGCCGATCAGGACGCTTTCGCCTNNAAAGGGACGGTTAGCGACGTGCGCGAGGACGAGCATCCGCGCCCGGAAACCACGCTTGAGCAGCTGGCGAAACTGAAAGCGCCGTTCCGCCAGGGCGGCGTCATTACTGCGGGCAATGCTTCAGGCGTCAACGATGGCGCCGCGGCGCTGATCATCGCCAGCGAACAGCAGGCCGCTATCCAGGGGCTCACGCCGCGGGCGCGTATCGTGGCGATGGCGACGGCGGGTGTCGAACCGCGCCTGATGGGACTGGGGCCGGTACCGGCGGTGCGTAAAGT
>NZ_JAGRQY010000006.1:0-55713 GCF_018223905.1 Klebsiella sp. 28 | reverse complement strand
ATGAAACAGGACGAACGCCTGCCGGCGACACCGTATTGCTGCCACCGCCGGTGGCCTGCAGAAACGCCTCAATCAGGCGTGCCATCTCTCCTGTATCCTGCTGCGGCAGCGTACTGCTGATGATCCGCTGAATATCCTGCATCGAGGTGCTCTCCGTCAGAAATTCAGCGATCAGGAACGGCAGGCGTTCGTCCTGTTTCATCAACGCGGCACCACAGAGCATCATGGCGCGCATCGCGCGGCCACGCTCTTTCTGAGGCAGTTTCTCAAGAAAGCCGTCTGCTACCCGGTCCGCCGCATTGCGCTCCGGGTAGATATAAAACGAGCACTTACGGTTATCAGTCATACTCAGCCCTTCATTGCCACCATACCCAGAACCAGATCGAACTGCGGGTTATCACTGACGAAGAAACGATCGTCACTCACCCCCGTTGCCTGCTTCACTGCGCCGGCGACCAGGCTGGCACCGCCACCGACCACCATGACGTGCGTGAAGCCGGCAAAGCGGCCAA
This sequence comes from Klebsiella sp. 28, assembly GCF_018223905.1. NCBI lineage: Bacteria > Pseudomonadati > Pseudomonadota > Gammaproteobacteria > Enterobacterales > Enterobacteriaceae > Klebsiella > Klebsiella sp. 28. The sequence continues at coordinate 55,201 of NZ_JAGRQY010000006.1, read as the reverse complement.
CTGAATCGGTGACACGGTGCGTCAGGGCTTTTTCCCGCTCATGCAGTACCTTCATCACCTGGGCCCGCTGGTCAGCATTCTGGAGGTAACGGGAAAGAAACGTTTCGTCATTTCGCGCCTGGATCAGACGGTCGGCAAAATACGAACTGGTACGGGTGCTCACGCTGGTATCCAGTGCATGTTTTACGGCTTCGGTGATGATGGATACGCCAGTTTTAGGATCGCAATGCGTCTTGGTGAAGCCGGACATTTTGCTGCGAACGTGCGCGATATCCAGCGTGGTTCCACCGATATCCACAATCAGCAGGGAGTCCAGATCGTCCAGATCCTTCAGCACACTGAAGCCTGCAGGGACCGACTCTGGCAGTACGCTGACTTTACGCACGGTAAAGCTCTCACGCCCCTGAACGGCCACCGCACGCTTCACGTTCGCTTTTTTCCGCTCGATGTTGGCCATATTAGGCTGATCGTTTTCATCCAGGTACTCGCCCAGCGGCAGCGTCACCACAACATCAACCGGCTGCGGTTCAATGCCGGACTGCATCAGGGCATGGTGGATAGCGACGACATTCACATCACTGTACTGATAGCGGGTTTCCGTGGTGCGCACGGCATCCGGGCTCAGCTGGTCAAAGCTGTACTTTTCCCCGTCAATTTCATAGTTGGCGGAAGCCGGCACTGATGAATCTGTCAGCAACGTCATGGACCATTCGGGCTTGAAGCTGTTCGGACTGATCAACGTTTTGACCGCACCGTCTTCCATCCATGCCAGTTTGATGTTGGTGGAACCGTCGTCAACAAAAATACGCATTTTGAACCTCACATTATTTAGAAAAAAACCGTAGAAATCAGGAATAATACAGCTTTCAAATGGATTATTACGCATCCCTGCTGACGTGTAAAGACAAAAAGACGCACCAATATAGAAAAATACAGAAAAATAGAGAATAAAAACCAACAAAAGACGGCCAGGCCGCCCTGAAAACGGTCTGACCTAGAAAGAAAATGGATTTATTTAGATTTATATGGAAATATCAGGGAGGGATACAGATTATTCCGGGAGCGTTAAATGACTGTCTGGCAGGCTGAACCGGACGCCATACTGACGACCAACATCGAGCGCAAACACGCGCGTGTAGGTTTCTGTGGTTTCCAGCCGGGAATGCCCGGCATAAGCCTGTACAACTTTCAGCGGAACCCCATGCTGGATCAGGTGCATACAGAAGCTGTGCCGGAACGTGTGACAGGTAACAGGGATACTAAAAGTGACAGAGTCACGTTTTGCGAGGTCCAGTGCCTTCCTGATCCAGTTACGCGGCGTGTTATCACTCTGCACCGGCCAGAGCAGCTGCTGTTTACCAATACGCAGGGTGGTCAGAAATTCACGCACCTTCCTGACATATTGAGGATCGGTCAGAGGAACAAGACGGAACACCTCTTCATCCTTGCCCGGCCTGCCGCGGCCACGCTGACGCTGTTTAAGCGTCTTCAGCCGGACAAACGGCCGGGAACCGTCAAGCTGAAAGCTGGCGCCGGTCAGCGCCAGAGCCTCATTAATACGCGCGCCCGTGTTCCAGAGGGTATCGAAAAGGACCTGCTGGCGCAGGTCTGGCACATACCGCAGAAACACCGACACCTCCGGGGCCAGCAGGTATTTGGGTAAATCAGCCTGGCTGGCCATCTCCCGCAGCGCCAGCGCATCGGCATAATCGAAGTAGGCATATGTCCCGATGGCGTCGCTACGTGAATTCTGAGAAATTTGCAGGGGGAAAGTGTTCAATTTTTTAAAATCCGCTAATCAGCCGTCAGGCGACTGAATTTTATGAAATTTCTCGCTGAAATCGACCGCATCCTGCATATCAAACGTCATACTGCGGGTGGAGGTGGTCGAGCTCCAGCTTTTTCCGCCTTCGATTCTGTAAGGGGGTAGGGTCAGTCCGCGTAACGGCTTGTCATGCCGTGCTGCAAAAACCAGCTGCCCGGCAGATATCTTCAGCATTATGGCAAACATATCCGCACTGATACGGCGGCCTTTCAATCCACTCATAGCAACCTGTAACTGAAGCCGGCACCGCGGCTGTTATTGTAAATCTGCTGGCCAGACTGGCCTTCATCTTCACTGTACACCATCATACGGCGGCCGTTAGTCAGCGAATCCATTTTCCGCCGCGCGTTTTTATCGTCATAACGCACGGGCAGGCACGCCCCTTTACTGGCGCTCTCACTTTCAACACGGAACACCCTTACCCTGACGGCGTTCTTCCGCACCTGGTCAGGATCTTCACCACTGACCACGCCCGTCAGTTTCTGAAGCGTATCTGCCGGACTGCTGTACTCAGCCTGGCTGAGATAGCGGCCGTTCGGGGTTAACCAGAAATCCTGACTGTCACTGACACGGTAGGTTTCGCCGTGGCTGGCGATGCCTGAGACGTTACAGAAGCGGTCATAATCGGTGGGCTGTCCGGGGAGCATGGCGCACCCTGTCAGCAGCAGTGCCGGCAGGGCGGCGACGTATCCTTTCAGTTTCATGTTGTCTCCTGTTCAGGATGAACCATTTCGGCCGGTGGCCGGTATCCCGGATACGGGATAAACGGCGCATCGGTGGCAATAAGGTCTAGCAGCTTCTGGCCACTGACCAGGATCATGCGGCTGTCTCCGCGAATGAGCGATTTGGTGCCTTCGCGCGTTTTGCCGGTATGGCAGAAAAAACCGCGGGCACCGGTGGCGTTCAGCAGGTCGCTGAAGTCACGGACGTGGCCAACGGCAATATAGCTGGTATAGCGTTTGGCCTGGATAAGCCAGGTCTGGCCATCAATCTTCACGCGGCCATCAATCCCGCCGTCACCGGTATACCGGCGGTTACGGATCACTTCAAAGCCCCGGCGTTCAAAGCCTTCAAGCAGCAGCTCTTCGAACACAAACGGGTCAATCTTGCGCAGATAGGCAATTTTCTGCCCGAAATGCGGGAACGTATTAATTTTATCGATCACACGCACCGCACTGGCCTGTTTCCGTTCATGCCGGCGCCGGCGTCGCCGTGTACCCTGCCAGAGGCCATACAGCAGGATACCCGCAAGGATAAATGAGCCGACAACATGGATAAACTCATTCATTATCGATCCTCAGCACTTCATACTTCAGCTGCCGCAGCAGCCTGTCTTTGCTCATGGTTTTCAGGGTGGGCCATTCCGCTTTCAGCGTCAGCGCGACGGTGGCAAGTTGTATGGTCCGGGGTACTGTCTCACCGTCCTCATATTTTACCAGGCTGGTACGGCTGATACCGAGCTCAGCCGCGGCGCGCTCCTGGGTCCAGTTCAGGCCCCGTCGCCACAGGATCAAGTCAAAACCGGTCAATCCGCCGCACTCCCATGCTCAGTGCCGGGCTTCGTGCCGGCGGGTACGGCCTCTTTCCCCTGTGCCTTTTTTTCCGCCGGGGCCGGGTAGGCCGAGGCCAGTTGTGCCCGGAAATCACGCCACGCTGACAGCCAGAGCGCATCAGATGCCTGGTCAGACGACAGATTAAGGACCGCATTGCGGTCACGCCAGTGGCTAAATGTCTGAGCCGGCAGGCCGGCACGCCGGCGCAACTGCTGCTCGTCGAAATAGGCACACTGAACCAGGAGGTGTCTGACGTTCTGCGGGACAGCTTCATCCCTGGCCCCTTCCGGCACAGCCAGCATCCCGGCGCTGCATATCCCCTGAATGCCCGCCTCGGTATAAATCTGCTGCAGATCGGTATCATCACCCTGCGCAGCGCCGGCGGTGTGCGCCACAGCCAGCATGATGCCGGCAATAAGTGGTTTCTTTATCATGCGTACTCAGCTCCTGGCCGAATCTTGGTGGACTGGCCTGTTATAATCTGCCTGTATTTATAGCCTGAAAATGTTCATATTTGAACATTTTTTATGTATATTAATTCCGCAAATTCGCCATAAACACAACAGGAGACGCGATGGATATCAACTACTACGATGAACATCAGGAAGAATTTGAGGCGGTTAAACTGGCGCTGAGGGGCGAAATGGAGAGGATCTGGGGCTCCATGCTGAAAGTACGCGGGGACAACCTGGATGATGAAGCCACGTACCTGAACCTGTTTGAAGAACTGCAGTATAACTTCTCTCCGTCCAGTTTCAGTAAGCTCACCCCGGCGCAGGAACTGGATAAAGATAAAATAGCGGCCTTTGTGGCCAGAACCCGCGGCTATAAGCACGGCATCACGATCAAATGCCGGCCGGGTCGCCCGCAGAAGTGGCTGAAAGGCCGAATCAAACCACTTGAGGACGCGGAAGGCACAAACCTCTGCTGGATCGACACGGCCACCATCGTGCATATCGGTGCTGGTCAGCAGTTTGACGATCAGTATTATCTCACCGTGACCACACAGACCGGGCAGAGTTACCGCGTAAATGAACTCCGTCTGCCAGGTTGTCTGCTGGAAGCAGCCCAGGAAAGCCTGTTCAGGGCACTGGATTCAACCACCGGCGGTCATTTCTGATACTGAGTTGCACCACGCTTAGCGGGGATTTATACTCGCAGTGATTAACAGATTAATTTTCCGTTTACTCCGACAGAAAGTTAAGTAGTAAAAATGTCTAGTAATTAAAAGGCGCCCTTCCTCACCAGTTGGACGCCTTTTGTATATCCTTATTCATTTCATCAAATGTCGGTCCGTGAACTGTCCGCAGCCAGTTTCTGAATAGCAATGATCTCATCTCCGGTCAGCTCAGCCCGATTGTCCAGCTGCTGCACGTCTTTGCTCCGGACCGCCCAGAAGTAGGTACGCCGGCTGTCCTTGAGAAAGTGATAGACATTGACCAGCTCGTCCGCGGCACGCTGATCCCCTGCCTGCCAGGCTTTGACGTACAGGGCCGCCGCTCTCCGGGAATCCTGCAGAACGTACTGGCCCGCCTGCAGTACATCGCCGGCACGCATCAGCAGCGCCTGATTTTTGCTGTCCACCGGCGCCGACTCTGCCAGTGCAACAAGCCGCTCAGCCGCCTGCCCGGCCTTCTGTGGGTCAATATCGCGCGGATACACATCCGGCGTCTTGCTGCCTGGGTCAAACAGGAACACCAGTGCCGGCACGGAACCCTTTTCTACGGCTTTCAGGACCATATCCCGCGTGGCCTCATCCCGCGCCCGACATGCTTTATCCGTGGAAGCAAAATTACCAAACAGAAATGCCCCCAGCGAGTCGCAGTCCCGGCCGTAGTCGCCGGACTGCTGTTCGAACGAGTCCAGCGCCAGAAACGGATCATCGGCCTTCAGCGCCGCCGTGCGGGCGGCTTCAAACTGCAGCGCTTCCTGTTTGTTATCACAGCCCGCCAGGAGCCCGGCGCACAGCGGCAGGACAAAAAGAATGCCTCGCATGTTCATGACTCTTCTCCCTGTTCGTTTTCACCCGCCCGGTATGCCCGCTGCCCCTTATAACCCAGCAGGGATTCGCACATCAGGTCAGTGATGCGTGCAATAGCGAGATCCGCATTGTCAGCACGCAGGGAAATCACGGCCGTTTCGCCCCGGTGCGCGGCGTTCCAGAATCCGGGCAGCAGCGTCTGGAACCGGGCCCGGTCATCCCCCTCCGACAGCAGGGCTGCATCCGGCAGCCGTTCGCGGAGCACCGCTTCACTGGCCTCGCGCAGGATATCGTCGCGGCTCCAGATGCACAGCGTTGCGGGTCCACTGCGCAGAAGAACGGTTGCCGCATCTGCCATATTCAGCATATCCAGCTTCACCATTTCCACGCCCGGACGACGCAGCACAAATCCTATCGGCCGCCGGTACTTGCCCAGCTGCAGCAGATCGTCGTCCGTAAGCAGTTCCAGGCCACGCTGAAGGACAAGATGCAGTACTTCAGCCTCTTTAATCGGCCGTAACAACCCATGCCTGGCGTTAGCTTTGACGGTCAGCGCCTCAATGCGATTCCAGAGCTCATCATTTATATGTTTGGTGGCCATCGGAATGCTCCCCGCCAAAATAAAACCGTTTTCCATCCGCCGCTTTGCCCAGGCATACCGTGTGACCCGTGGTTATCTGGCCGGCATCCATCAGGAACGGCGCGCCCGGACCGCGAAACACGTCCGGATCGAGGGCGGCAGGTTCGCCGGCAGCGACCGGCCGGACCATGCCCATATCGTAGCGGTCCGGCAGGTTATCCGGCAGGCAGGCCTGCGTGTAGTCATCCGCGACCTTCTGCGCCTCTTCCAGGGTGGGGTAACGCCCCAGCACGCCGGTGATCTCTTTTTTCAGTCCGAAGCCGTAACCGCGAACCTTGTACGCTTCATATTCCATCTCGTTCACTCCGTTTTCTGTTGTTTACTGAATAACCAAACTCTAATAAATTAGGTTTCATGCGTAAATTATAAATATTTAGATTTAGCACTAAAAGCTAAATCGACAGAATCGCCCGCGGGTAGCCATCACCTGGCGTGACTGTCACGCGGTTTATATTGCGGAATGCTTCGCGCCCTTATCTTTTCACCCTGTGACTTTTGCGCCCGCAACCACCGGAAAATACCTTTTCGCCGGCACCGTGATTGCGGAAAAAACGTAAATACCGGAAAAAGCGAAATCAACAGGGAAGGGAAGGCAGGGGAACGGCCGCACGGCTGCCGGCGCGGACACCATATCTTGTGCCGTTTCCAGCTGACTGAGCCACTACATATAGCGTTATCCACAGAAACTGGGGATAAGTGGCGGCGCTGCGGAGAATACCGCTAAACCGCAACGGTGAAAAAATGTGGTCCCGCGCGTAAAAGTGCGGTACAAATGGCTGTACATTATGTAAAGCCAGATGACTGTACAAAAAGGAAGGAGCATGACCGGGTTGTTTGAACGTAAAAAGCGGGCCAAAAGCGCCCAGCTGACCGTGCGTCTCGATGAGCAGCTGAAGAAACGGGCCGAACTGCGTCTGGAGGCGATGAGCATGACCGCCACGGAAGCGGTGGAGCAGCTTTACCGCTTCATCGCCGAACACGGCCGGATGCCGCTGCAGATCCGGGTGGTGACGGAGGATGCGCCGCAGCCGGTCATCCCCGACAGGCACCATCACCCCCTGTATGGAGCCGGGATACAAACCATACTGGACAACACCAACGCCAGGGTCTTCTATCCCTCCGGGGAAACGCCCGTCTCCGGCAAGATCGGCGCCACCGTCCTGCAGCGTTTCCTGACGTTCCTGGCGGAGCGAGGCGTCAGCTGCAGCGATCCACAGAGACTGACCGAAAGCGCCGGCCGTGCATGGGGCGAGCGTGAAGATATGATCGGGAATATGCCCCCGGACATGCAGCAGGCCATAAACGATGGCGTCATTTTTGAGGCCAGCGCTGACACGCCGGACTTTTCCCCTGAGCTGGCGGCCGCGTTTGGCTTCACACAGGCCCAGGCAGAAGCGGTGCTGAAACCCGCCCTGGCCGCCAGGGATCTCCCCGGTTTCCTGCAGCGCTTTCTGGCGTTCCTGGCCGACCGGGGCATCAGCTGCAGCAATCCCCGGCGGTTTACTGAAAAGGTCACTGAACACGCCAGCCATGAGGGGCTGCACCGGCTTATTGCGATGTTGATGTCGCGCATCAGGGATGAGGGGGTCAGTTTTGTCTTTCATAATGAATCCCCGGACGAACTGCCACGCCTGGCCGCGTCACTGCCCGGCGAACTGGCCGATACCTTCGGGTTTACGGGATGGCAGGCAACAACAATACTGCGTCAAATCCAGCCGGCACGGCCGGGGCAGGATTAGGGCCGGGAGCCTGAATGAACAAACATCTTCACCTCATCACCACCTGTACCCGGCGCAAGGCGGGCAGCGTGGAGGATACCGTTTTTCCGGGCGACGCTTCCCTTAATGACGCCTTTGGCGGCTGGTACAGGCTGATCGCCCAGGCCGCCCGCCGTCCTGGCAGGGTGCTGGAAACGGGAGATCTTTACCGGGGCGCACACTGGCTGCGCGCCCGCGGTATCGCGGCGCGGTGGCCGGGCATCGAGCTGTGGGCCATGTCGGCCGGTCTGGGGCTGCGCCACCATACCGATCCGGCGGTCGCGTATGAAGCAACGTTTCACGCCATGCCCTTCGCGCCGGCGACCGTCTGGGGCTCACTGACGGCACGGCCCCCGCTGGCGGGCCGCTGCGCTTCCCTGGCTGAGCTGATGCAACGCTGCCCGGACGATCGCTTTGTGATCGCCGGTTCACCCGTGTATATCAGCGCAGCTGAGGAAGATATTCTGGCCGGCGTGCCGGCACTGCGTGATGCGGCCGCTCAGCTGATTATCGTGACCTCACAGGGCTATCGTGGTCCGCTGCAGCCGTTTCTGAAAAGAAGCAGCGCGAACATGATGACAGCCCTGAAATCGAACATGACGTGCCTGAATATTGCCTGCGCCGGCGCCCTGATTGACACCATGATGCAGGCAGACGACCTGCAGGCGGCTACCATTTAATAACAGAGACTGGCGATACCGTCGCCACAAGGGGGTTTTACATGTTCAGCATCATTTTTCACGCCGGCGCAGCCATCCTTTTCCTGGTCATGAGCCTGGCGGCCGGCGCCGGCCTCCTGCTTCATGGCCATGAATATACTACAGGTCATTTCTGGAACATGACAGGGCTGTGCATTGTGTCCTCTCTCGTCTGGATCTGGGCCGTTGTCCAGGCAAAAGAAGCCTGGTACATATTACGTTCACACCGAAATGAAGGTTAGATTTGTAACCCAATGAAAAGCAAAGAGGAATGTAATGAATGATTCAATTATTTTTACTGCGATTGGTTAGGTCTTTTTGGCTGGTTTGCTTACTCGTCGTGAGTGTGTTGCTCATCATTTCGGCCATTAGCAACTTAATATCACCGGTCACTCATGATGATTTCGTGGCGTTTGCCAGCCTCCCGGTAGTCAACATAGCCATGATCGTTTAGGGTATTGGCAGCATCATTTTCTGCTGGCGCAGAATAGTAAAAAACTGGTAACGGCCGGTTCCAACGATTTCAGCAGGAAAACCACCATGAAAAACCTTATACCTACGGTACTCAACTCACCTAAGAGCCTGCTCTTTGTCTCATTGTTCCTGCTTACGGTCGGCCAGATGGTCGATCTTCAGGTCGCGGTGTCCGGGGCACCGCAGTGGCAGCGCGTGGTCAGTGGTCTGTTTTTTTATATTCTTTTCCCTGTACTTTTATACTACCGCCTGTACCGGGCGGTGCTGCCGGTACTGTCCGATCGGCGTCAGCTGCGCATCATGCACTGTGTCGCCAGTTTCTTCGGAACTACACTGGCCAGCCAGTTCATTATCCGCCTGGTGGCGTATTCAAAACCCTGGCCGCTGCTGCATCTGCTGCTGACCATCGCCAATATCGTGCTGACCATAACGACTATAGCCCTGCTGGCTCGTCACTTTTTTCGACTGCTACGCGCGCAGCCTTAAATTCATTATTACCGACGCAGTTACTTTGGCTGCAGGGTATTTTGGGGCCACCAATCGCTATGGCACCATTTCGCTGGCCAGCGCGGCCAGTCAGGCAGCATTGACCTGGGAAGGGGAGGCACACTCGGCGATCGCCGATGCACGGATGACGGCCGGGGTGGTGAACGCCATTGCCGCATACCATCTGGCATTGCTGCAGGAGCAGGAACGGCTGCAGGCCTGACAGACTGGCCTGCACATCGCTGTTATCGCATAAACGCCGCGGGAATATCCTTCCACTGCGTGGTGTAGGCCGGAGACAACATTTCACGGCGCATGGCATATTCCGGATCAATACCTTCCCCGGCGAAGAAGACCCTTGACCTTCCTTCCCTGTTTATTTTGTCGATGGTGGCCATCAGTTTTTCGCTGCCCGGCCGCACTGCAGCCGGCGCAAACAGATCCAGCTGGGTTTCATGTCCCTGCAGATCGCTGAGCATCACGCCGGCTTTTGCATACCGCACACCCTCACGCCAGATACGCGACAGCCCCAGCTGCGCCGCGGCGATGATGTCGCGTGTATCCTGGCTTGGCACGGAAAGCACTTCCGTAGCCTGGTTACTGTAGGGCACACCGCCGGCGTCATAAGCACTGCTGCGGATAAAGACCGTTACCACCTTCGCCAGACGGTTTTCCTGGCGCAACTTTTCCCCTGCCCGTGTGGCATATTTAGTCACCGCCTGCTGCATCTGCGCCAGTTGCGTGACCCGCGATCCAAACGAGCGGGATACAACAAGCTGCTGTTTCGCGCCGGTACCTTCTTCCAGGGCAAAGCAGGCCTCGCCACGCAGCTCACGGATGGTCCGTTCCAGCGTCACACCGTACAGCCGGCGTGCAAGTCGGATATCCATCTCTGCGAGCGCCAGCGCCGTTTTGATCCCCATTGTCGCCAGCCCTTTTTCGGTACGATGGCCAACCCCCCACACATCGCCGGCCGACACCAGGCTCATCAGCCTTTTCAGTCTCACAGGATCACTGAGCGCCACAACCCCCCCGGTGGCAGGCCACGTCTTTGCGGCGTGGTTGCACAGCTTGGCCAGCGTCTTCGTTGGCGCGACGCCCACTCCACAGGTGAGCGTTGTCTGGCGCAGCACTTCAGCCCGCAAAAGCTGGCCAAACGCCTGCGGCGACATCACGCCCTCCATGTGAGACGCATCAGCAAAGAGCTCATCAATTGAGTAAACAAACGTCCGCGGCGCCAGACTTTCCACTACGGTTGCAAATCGGGCGGAGAATGAGGCGTAAAGGGTGTAGTTGGAACTGAATACGGCGACGTTATGCTGTTCCAGCAGGCGGCGGCAGCGGAAATAGGGCTCCCCGCGGCGCACGCCCAGCGCTTTCGCCGCGCGATTGACCGCAACAAGCGCCCCGTCGTTGTTGCTGAGAACGACCACAGGGCGCCCTCGTAAATCAGGGCGGAACGCTTCTTCGCAGCTGCAGTACATCGAATTGACATCGATTAAGGCGTACACGGGCGGTGTCTCATGACAGTGAACGTAACCACACCCCATATCTGCAGCGCCTCCGGATCAAACCTGATTGGCGGAAAAGCCGGATTCAGCGGCATCAGGCAGGGGTAAGGGCGGAGCTGCAGCTGCTTGACCGTAAATTCATTATCGATGCTGGCAATCACGATGCTGCCGTGCCGGGGTTCTTCTGCCCGATCGACGACCAGCACATCGCCATCATGAATGCGCGCATCACGCATGGAATCGCCGGACACACGCAAGAAGTACGTCGCGGCCGGATGCCGCACACAGTAATCATGCAGGTTAAGTTCATTGGCCTCATAGCCTGCTGCCGGGCTGGGAAAGCCGGCCGCAACGGGTTCGGCAAAAAAAGGGAGTGCGTCGCCTTCCACTGAAGGCCGGGGATAAACGAGATCCAGCGCCATAATTCAGCCTCCAATAACTGTTTTTATATACAGTATATTGCAGGCTTCAGGAAACAGGCAATGCCAGCATAAATATCGGGCCGGCACACTTTTATTTATTGCAGAAACACCGCAGCTCCTGCGCAATGCGAGTGACCAGGATAAGGACAATCGCCGTACCAAACCCGGCCCCGATTGGCCTCAGAAAGCTGGTAAAGGCGGAGGACAAAGTTCTGTCATCATATGGATTAACCATGCTGCATAAATACGCCATCACCAGGCATGTGACAACGCAGATAAAAAACCACAAATACCTTATCAAATTTCCTGATTTCATCATGATGGTTCTCTGTCGAAACAATGGGTCAAGTCAGAATCGTGGCCAGACGACCAAGAACGTCATCCATGATAGCCTCTGGCACCCGTTCGAGTCGTTTGCCGCCGCGGGCTTTCATATCGATCGTCCGGGGTTGATCGCAACGCACAACGCCGGTGGTACGTATGCCGGCGCCGTCCAGCGACACCGCAAAGCCAGCAGTGCGGGCAAAATTGCCTCCGCTGGTCACGGGCACAACAACAGGCAGACGGGTCACGCGGTTAAAAGCAGCCGGCGTGACAATCAGCACCGGCCGCGTTCCCTGCTGCTCATGACCTGCGGTAGGGTCAAGCGAGACAAGCCAGATTTCCCCTCTTTCCATGTCAGATTTCCTCCTGACCAGCCGCCGGCGCATCCAGCCATTCACGTTCTTCAGCCGAGATTTCAGCATTCGGATCGCACTGCGCCAGTAGCTCAGCCAGTGAATACTGCGGGCGTCTGTGCGGCTCCACAATCAGCCGGCCATTATCAATGACCATGCCAACTTCATTATCTGTACCCAGCGACAGCGCATTCAGCAGTGCCGGTGGAACGGTCAGCATAACTGAGCCGCCAACCTTCTTCAGTCGGGTGGTATGCATTTTTTACCTCCATAAAAGTTATATTTAAATATAACATCCACTAAAAAAACATACCAGGCTTTAACGCGCAATGTTTAATAAAAATATAACTTTCAGCCAAACAGTAAACCCAGCGCGGTTGCTTCCATATGCAGCAATACCGACAGCAGCAGGCCGCCGCTTCTGATCCGGGCAGCTGATGTAATCAACCCCACCAGGAACAGTTCTGCCAGGGTCAGCAGGTTCTGATACTGGCTGTGCGCGGCGACGAACAGCAATGACGTTATCAGTGCCCCCAGCCACATCGTCCAGCGGTACCGTGAACGGAAGACGTTCAGCATGATCCCCCGGAACAGCGTTTCCTCATTCAGCGGTGCAAGGATAAAGATGGCCAGCAACGTCAGGATCACGTCGGGTATGGATTTATCGGCAAAAAGTTTCGTCATAAACGGCTCAGCGGGCAGGTCCAGCACTTTACCCAGCAGAAATTCTCCGACATACACCACGGCCATCGCACCGACCAGCCACGGCGCGCCAACGTTACGCAGCTGGCCAACAACCGGTAGCGGTGCGACCCAGCGACGGTAAACCAGGAACACACACAGCAGGTACACCAGAACAGCACCATGAATGAAGAACAGCGTATTTTTCCCCAGCCCATAGAGCAGAACGGTTTGCCCCATGACAAACAGGGCTCCCCAGGCTATGGCCCAGGCTGCCAGCAGAACCAGCATAAACTGCAGATATTTATTACGTGACTGAATCATTTTATCCCCTGTTAATTTTTAAACAGAATCGGCTTGACACTCAGGCCGGTTTTCAGACTTAATTTAAATGATCCAGAAAATGATTGCCGATTTTTTTAATGGAGAAAGTGAAATGAAATTCAACACGAAGATTGCTCTTATTCTGGCTGCATCCGTAATCAGTTGCAGTGCCTTTGCTCAGAGCGTATCCGCGCCGAAAACCGATTCTTTACTGAGCAGCATTCTGGGTGAGCAGGTACAGACAAACCAACATCTTGTACAACTGCTGGCAAAGGATCAGGATGCCGGTATTACACTGACCCCGGAACAAAAGAAAACCTCTTGCCTGTATGAAAGTCATTACTACAGCAGTGGCGCACTACTTACCGTCGGAAAAGAAACACTCCGCTGCACGCTGAGTGGCGAAATCCCGACATGGGAAAATGCGAACGAGGGCAATATTGTCTCTGTCGAAGGCAAATAAAATCCCTTTGACAGCCTCTCAATTATCCGTACCAAAATGATTTAAAAAAATCTCCTTTTGATGGTATATTTTTTACTCGAAATAGAAATCATTAGGAGATTGTTATGGTTGATGCCCCGCCCTCAATCCCGCTGCCAACCTGCATGGTTGAAGCAGCACAGATTTATCACATTCCTCTCCGTGGATTCCTCGCCTTGTGGCTGACTGAAGGCGGAAAACCGGGAATGAAAAATAAAAACAAAAACGGCACTTACGATTACGGCGCATTCCAGATAAACACCATCTGGGCGAATAAGCTGGCGTCCGATTTTGGCGTAAAAGCGGAGCAGCTGCAGCATGACTTCTGCGCCTCTGCAATGGCCAGTGCCTACATCCTCAAATACAACATCATTCTCGAAGGGGGGGATTTCTGGCAGGGTGTCGGCCGCTATCACTCCAACACGCCGGCGCGTAAGGCCTGGTATATCGGGAAGGTTTACCAAAATTCTCTGAGGTTCTGATGCAAAACCAGCCACAACGGAAAGGGGGAGGGGATGATGGCCTGATGATTATCGGGGCCCTTCTCATCATGATCACAGTGATGTGGTTTGGCTTTCGTGATTATGTTATTTACGGAGCCTGTCGCCTGCTTTACTGGATCTACGGTGTACTGCCGGACGCCATTACACCGGGTAATGCGGCCGAGCGCCGGGACATGCTGCTGTCGGCGGCGCGGTATAACCACCAGGTTTCGCTGTGGGACTTTATCAGCGTGATGAACGACACGGCCAGCGTGCTCTTTCCCCTGTTCATTTTAATCATCGGGCTGTTCGTCTGGGTTATCTCACGCAATCCTTACTACCGTCTGACCCGTAAACTGACCATCCGGAACCTGCCCTGGGTGATGGTAAAAAACTATCCGGGGATCGCCCATATCCTCGCCCGGTTTGGCCACCTCGATCAGCTGCTGCTGAATGAAGATCCGGAAGAAGCACGCAGCGCGCAGTCACCTGTTGAGTTTGCCCAGGAACATAACCTGATTGATACCGCTAAACGCCGCCTCCGTAAAAAAGCCGCACATAAGGTCTTCCTGTCACAGGTAAACCTGGCTCCCGAAGGGGCGGCCCTTTCCCTGGCGCCCTGGGAAAAAGCACTCGCTGCCTCGTTTGTACATCTGCGGTTTATGGGCGACCGGCCAACGGCTAAATCCATTCTCGACGATCTCAACCGTTCCTGCCTGCGGACCAAAGACGGCTTCCCTGATTATTCGCTGGCCGCCGGGCTCTGGACCGTCGCCAGCCAGTGCGAAGCGTTCAGAGAATTTGCAAAGGGGCGCCGCAGCTCCCGTTCGCTACTCTACGCGCTGTTCGATGATGACCTGCAGCTGCCATCCGCAAATTTCCGGTGGCTGAAAGGCGTGGACCGCACGTTATGGTATGCACTTTCAAGCGCCGGCCGCGGGAAGTTCTTCATTGAGGGCGGTGGCGTTATTGCCTGGAGTCAGTGCGAAAGTTACCGGCTGACGCTCGATGAAGAAAAGGCGGCGAAATTCCCGCCGACCGTGCGGGCGGCCGTGCTGGGCCTTGAGCTGGATCTGCTCCATTACCGCCATATTGACCGCCGCGATCCCGCCATTCCGGTCGCTCACTGGCAGGAAGATGTTATACCGCCATTTGCATTTGAATCTGACGCTGAAGCGGAAGACGAGCCGGCTACGCCGCCTGCAGCTCCGCACGACACCCCGAACAACAGTCTGCGACTGACAGACGATGAACCGACGCCGGCTAAACCTCAGCCGGCAACCCGTCCCGATCACCTGGAACTCTAAGCGAGGAAGTATGAAACTCACCGTAAAAACCGATCGCAACACACTTTATCTTTCCGCTGACGGAAACTACCAGGAACAAGCCCTGCACTCCTTCCCCCTGTCAGCCTGTCATTTTGGACTTGGCCATGATGCCGGCAGCGGCCACATCCTGACGCACAATACGTTTTCTGGTGAAGCGGTGCAGCTGTTCCGCTTTGAAAACGAATATCAGGCCATCGAGGCGCTGAACAATATCCGTAAAAAGCTGAAACAGCAGCGCGGACTCAATGCCGTGCGCCGGCTGTCTAACTTTATCTTCTGGCCAGTTGCCGCGCTGGGCTTTATCGTCTCCATCAACGGCGCGTTGATGAATATGCATCAGCCGGCACAGCCACTGCAGGCAAACTCGTATGCTCCCGCGCCGGGTCTGCAGCAGCCTGCCACTGCGCCGGAGCAGCTGCAGGTTCAGGCAGCACCTGAAGCCCCTAAAAAACTGACTGATAACGACTTGCTGTCACTGAAAGATGCCGTCACCAGCGGACGCTTTACGATCTCGCTTTCAACCGGGCATAAACACACCCTGTATGTGTTTTCCGATCCGATGTGCCCGCACTGCCGCGCGCTGGAACCCCGACTGCAGGAACTGAGCAAACGCTATAACGTCGAGATTTTCCCCGTGTCCGTTTATGGCGACCTGCGCTCGATGGTCCGCGCCGCTCCTGTACTTGATACCGGGAAAGATACCCGACTGAAAAGCTGGGAAGACACGATTAACATGGGATACACCACCATGAACCCGAAAATTGACGATCCGAAAACAGCCCCGGATACCACCGGCGCCCGCCTGGTTGACGCGAACAATATGGCATTTGCGAAATTCGGGTTTATCGGCACCCCGTCCATCGTTGCCGATTCGGGTGATGTGATCCCGGTTTCCGTCGTCAAAGACGATGCCCGCCTGCAGCAGGCGATAGGAGAATAACCCGGAGCCGCTATGCAACAGGAATCTGTAGACAGTAAAAAAGTCATCCGCCCGGATGGTTCGTTCATGGAGTGGTTCCTCACTCCGAACGTACAGTTTGGCCTGCTGGCCATACTGACCGTGCTGGGTCTGTTTCTCCCCTTTACCATGCTGCTGAGCATCCTCATCCTACCGCCGCTGATGGTGTCATTCACGGATCGTAAATTCCGGCCACCGCTGCGAATGCCGAAAGACTGCGAAATGTTCGACGACACCCTGACCACGGAAACCCAGGCGGAATACCGTCTGGGGCCCATTCGCATCCCGCATAAGGTCCGGGAGCGAAAGAAAGCGAAGGGAATTTTATATGTCGGGTATGAGCGGGGACGCCTGTTCGGCCGCGAGCTGTGGCTGAACATGACGGACCTGCTGCGCCACATGGTATTTTTTGGTACCACCGGGTCGGGTAAAACCGAAACCTTCTATGGGTTTATCGTTAACTTCCTGCTGTGGTGCCGTGGCTACTGCCTCTCAGACGGTAAAGCAGATAACAAGCTGGCCTTCGCCACCTGGTCGCTGGCGCGCCGTTTCGGCCGTGAGGATGATTATTACGTCCTCAACCTGCTGACCGGCAGTATTGACAGGTTCGTGAACCTGGTGAAGCAGGAAAGCATCCCCGCGCAATCCAACTCAGTCAACCTCTTCAGCGTTGCCCCGCCGACCTTCATCATCCAGTTGATGGAATCCATGCTCCCCCAGGTGGGCGGGGATTCGGCACAGTGGCAGGATACGGCAAAAGCCATGATGTCGGCGCTGATCAATGCCCTGTGTTATAAGCGCGCCCGCGGCGAACTGCTTTTGTCACAGCGCACTATTCAGAAAAACATGTCGCTGCCGGCAATGGCCGCGCTGTACGTTGAGGCAAAGAAAAACGGCTGGCACAGCGAGGGTTACGCCGCGCTGGAAAGTTATCTGGAAAATACACCAGGCTTCCTGCTGGCCAACGCGGAATACCCGGAAACGTGGGAAGCCCGCGCCTTCGAACAGCATAACTACATGAGCCGTCAGTTCCTGAAGACGCTCTCCCTGTTCAATGAAACTTATGGCCATGTTTTTCCGGAAGACAGCGGCGATATCCGGATGGACGATATTTTCCACAATGACCGCATTCTCATCGTCATGATCCCGTCGCTGGAGCTGTCACGCGGTGAAGCGGCCACGCTTGGCCGTTTATATGTGACGCTGCAGCGAATGACCATCAGTAAGGACCTGGGCTACCAGCTGGAAGGGAAAAAAGAGGAAGTCCTGCTCACTCACGCGCTGAATAATCAGGCGCCATACGGGCTTATTTATGACGAGCTGGGCCAGTATTTCACCAGCGGTATGGATACGCTGAGTGCGCAGATGCGTTCACTGGAAAAAATGGGCGTATTTTCCTCCCAGGATCACCCGTCACTCGCCCGCGGCGCGAACGGCGAGGTGGATTCGCTGATCGCCAACACCCGCGTGAAATATTTTGAGTCGATTGAAGACCGGAAAACCTTTGAAATACTGCGCGAAACCGTCGGCCAGGACTATTATTCAGAGCTCTCCGGGCAGGAAGCGGAACACGGCACGTTTTCCAAAACGGTCCGGGAAGGGGATCTGTACCAAATCCGTGAAAAGGACCGCGTGAACATTCGTGAGCTGCGTAAGCAGACCGAAGGTCAGGGGGTAATTTCTTTCCAGGATGCCCTGGTACGCAGCGCCGCGTTTTACATTCCGGACAATGAGAAGTTTTCCAGCGAGCTGCCGATGCGGATAAACCGCTTTATCGAGGTATTACCGCCATCGCCGGCGACGCTGTACAGCATCTATCCGGAACGCAAGGATGATGAACTGGCGGAAACGAACCCGGATGCAATGCACTTCCCGCCAATCAAGCTGTTCGGGTACGACAAAGCGGCCAACAGCCTGCTGGAAAAAATTGAGGTCTTCTACGAGCTGCAGTGTGGCGCAATTTCACCGGAGGAAATGTCGGTGTGCCTGTTTGAACTGTTCGCTGAATGGCTTGATGGAACGGAAACGGACGACGTGCTTTACCACCAGGAAGACGATCTGTTCCCGATGATCGAGATGTAACCCTGTTAAAAGGCGGGGAGTGGTCCCCCCGCCTTTAGTTACGTTTCCGGTCAGTCAAAATACTGCCGGATCAGCTCCAGGACCGCTATCACAGCGTTAGACACTGCAACAACCGCCCGCAGAACGACGATTAACAAGTTAATCATCCGTTTGCTCCATACAGAGCAGGAACACCGCTGATCGCCCTTACACTGCCTGTCACAGCGGCTACCTCACGTCAATTGTTTTGGCCGTTCCCACTCCAGCCAGGGCATTGAAACAGCACCACCTGTTTTTCAACCAGGGCTTTAATCCGTTCACGCCGCGTAAGCGGGGGGCTGGAGAAGAACGTCAACAGATTGACCCGCGCAGTATACCCTATTCCGGGTGGTTTGCATTTACTGAACTCATGGCGTAATATTTAACCGTCAATTGTTTTGGTTGTTCCCGCCTCCATCCGGGGCAAAACATAAAAACCCGATCTCACCAGTCGGGTTTTTTTGTGCCTCCATCCTGGCAGAAATCGCATTTCCTCAAATAAGCGCCTAAAACGCTCTCTGTGGCCTTCACTTCAAAAAGAGCAACATTCCCCTGTCTTCACCCTTTTTAACGCGCCTGCAAGCGGCTGACGTGGATAACCGCGGCTAAATCTATCCTCTTTTCCCTGTTAATTTTAAAACTGACAGCAGACACTGGCGTTGATTGCCTGAAAGGCATTGCACGCCATAGCAGATGATTTTCCTGCCTGACTGCCTTGCAGATGGCTCTGTGGCCACATTACCCCCTGGCTACTGCGAGCGGGCGGTGTGACGTTAGCGGCGCACCGGGCGCGTGGGTAGTAGCGTTGACGTCAGGGGTGCGTGTCGCAGCCCTGCCGTCTTACGGGGGTGTTCTTAGTTACATCATCCATCATGCTTTTTTCTGCCGAGCCGTTGGCTCGGCGGGGAAAAGCACGGTGGGCCAAAGAAGAATCCGCACTGGAGGTTTCTGCTGGCCACCCTGCCCGGCATTTGCCGGGTGCTAACCTGGGAGCATAGCGACCATTCTGGCCGTCGTGCCGCATAGCGGCGCTGAAAGGCCAGGCATATTCCCATAATCCACAGAAAATTGAGCCTGAATAACAGTGATCTCTTTATTGAATAAACATCTTTTTAAAGAAGTTAAGAGTGTATTGCAGCTTGCTTTGACCACGATTGCAGGTGACTTTATTTCCTCCTTTGCGGATAACTGTGGATAGTGGTGATTTCGCTGCCGGTTATCCACCGGCGGCGCCAGAACGTCAAAAAATCACGATGGCCACACGTTAAAACTGGAGAAAATTTGAGCAGGTCGCGCCGGAAGGCCAGCACGAAAACCGCCTGGCGGCGGTTAGAAAATTACAGGGGGAGAAAATCAGTGATAAGCAGGGGGGCCTGCTTCCCTCTCCAGCCCCAGATCGAGCTGATACAGGTGGCTGCGTACTCGCTGGGTAAACTGATCAGGCGACAGCGCGTGCAGTTCGTCTTTCGGCAGCGTCCGTATCAGATGAACGGACATGGCGTAAGCCCGGTCGTCATAGGGCATTTCTGCCAGTGCTTTCAGCTTCTTCTCGCGCTTAGCCTTCTGAGCGGCTTCACGCCGGCGAACCAGTGTGGCGTGCATCATATTCTCATACCAGCGCCGGCGCGCCGCTTTGACAGAGATTTCTTCCGCCTGACCATGCTCATCGCGGGTTATCCAGCCTGCCGCTTCAGCGGCCACCTGTTCGGCCTGCTCCGCATACAGCTTATCGAGATCAACGCCAATTATCTTCCAGAGCCGTTCCGTCAGCACGACATGCTTGGGGAACCACTTGCGGTTAAACGGGTCCCATGTGACGCCTTCGGGCAGCTCCAGTAACCCGTACTCCATCATGTGCTGCAGCAGCCGGCAAACCCGCGGAACCGTCACCTTCCGGATCACGTTCCCTTCACTGTCCTTTTCGCTGAGCTGCCACGCCATTTTGCTGAGGTTGATAGTGTCTATATGAGTTGCCCGGTCAACCGTGCTGACCATAAGCGGCACGATGGCATCAAGCAGATTCTCCCGCTCCGGGCGGAAGTCCCGCTTCCGGCCGGCCTGCTCGCGCAGCTGCACAAAATACGGGTGGCGGCTGATCCGCATCCGCAGACTTAACGCGCCGGTTTTGCGATCGCGGCGAACAAGGCGGTTGTAGGCATGGCCAAGCTGGCCAGGGAGCTTTTTGAAATTGTCCGGTCGGTACCAGCTGGGTTCCGGGCAGAGACACGCCGTTGAGTGCGTACCGCGACGACGGCGGGTTTTGCGCACGGGTTTGGTGGCTTCATCAAGAAGCAGCTGCTGGGGTGATTCTTTAGGGGACTGGCTTTCAAGCCAGGAGATGAACTCCGGCGAAAGACCTTCTACTGACTCAATGTCAGAAAGCTGTAGGTATGGATTCTTTTGATTCACCAGCCCCTGCACATATTGGCCGGGCTGTATTGCAATAGGGTATGCATTTGCTATAATCCTTTCTGCCAGTGGGCAGTTTGCACCCCCTGATTCTATTCTGAGCCGGCCAAAGTTCTGAGATAGGATCAGGGGGTTTTACTTTTTGTGGCTCCTGCCACTCCCCAAGCGGTACATCTCCGGGCCGCTCTTCCCGTGCTAAATTCTGTAATAACCCCGTAAGGTTATGTAAACGCCGCTTAACATATCATGCGTTTCTAAGCGGGGCAATACCTGCGAACCCGCTTTTACATAGTAAGATCACTCTTCCGAATCGTCAAATTTTAATCCGTCATAATAGCTTTTAACAAGAAATTCAATAACTTCAGCCTGAGTGAGCTTTTTCACTTTTGTGATCTCTATCAACATTCTTTTTGCATCTTTGGGGAGATAAAGGTTTAACTGGTCGTGTGTTTCCCGGATACGGTTCCGGTACTCTCTCTGGAACTCCGGGTTACTCTTCTGTTCCTGGCGCTCAGTAACTCTGTTCACTACTTCCTCCCACAGCATACGACTATAACCACCTGAGTATACACAAAAAACCCGCCATATTCGGCGGGTTAAACTCAATAATTGCTGTTTATGAACCATCCAGCGTCTGTCAGTTTACTCTTCAGATGCTGATAGTTTTCATCCCTATTTTTATGCGTTCTACAGATGATTTCCATATCCCTGTACGCTTTATTGATATTTGGAGCTATGATCGTTATCGTCGTAAGCCCCGTATTTCGCAGGTTTATGATTAACTCCCTGCCGACTGACTCCCATGACTCGACTGTTTCGGCTTCAAAAAATAGCCGCTCACGTTTAATACTGGATGTGGCATACAGAGATGCTACTCCTATGATTCCAGTACTGAAGTCAAAGCCTATGTAAGTCCTCCGGGCCAGGTCATAGTGCTCGCAGTCCTTATGAGGCTCAAAGAAACCAGAGTTTTTCATTGAAGCAGTTACCTGGTAGAGCTTGCGGCTCCTGAAGTCCTTTTTCAACATCCAGATCAGCACTGCATCGATAACAAAGATACTGACTGTACTAAACCAGTGCTCCTGAATTGAACCGTCTCTAATCGTCCAGTATAAGCCGCTCAGAAACACGAAAGCGCTAACGAACAGAAAGAGGAATACAAACATCATCCAGAGCCATGATGCGTAGTATCCAAGCCTTTTAGGACGCGCATTGTTACTAATTTTCTTAAAGTCAGTGTTTGATAACGCATTCATATTTAAGCTCCTTTGATGCCGTCCTTGCTCTTATCTACACCTGCGTCAGGATTAAATTGCTTAGGGTTGTTACGGTTCATATTTTTGGCTCCACGACCGAACGCAGCAAAGATGTCATGAACATGGTTCTGCATATCACCCAACACTGAATCGTTCATCTTCTGTCCAATCCAGTTTATAACATAGTTCGGCATCCTCGCAGGAAGTGCAAATACGCGAGCCACCATACCTGTGCAAAGCCTTGCATATAACATCAAAAATCCGATCGATGACAGCAGGCCAGTGAAAGAGTCAGACTGGACCTGTTCCATAGCGAATTTAAACATCATGTTTAACGCCGTTCCCAAAGCTACGATGGCCAGTGAAGCAAAAATAAACCCCATTACCATGAGCATCGGCCGAATCATTACATCGATAAGGAACACATAACCATATGTACTCCGCTCATCATTACTCTGGCCAATATTGATATGGGTAGCTGCCCACAGGGAAGACGCCAATACACCTGTCATAAGCGTAACCAGCCAATCTGCCATAGCTACAAACCAATAAATCATCGGTATAAACGGCAGCCAGATAGACAGCGCAAGACCGATACCAAAGAGGCTATAAAACAGCGGGTAAACCAAGAACGAAACCGATTCTAATACGCCTGCAATAGCATCTCGAATCCCTGTAAGTTTGTTCATCATTCCCGCAGCAAAACCGGGTAGACTCTTCCCTTCTGAAACCTTCACTGCAACATTGATAGCGGTCCAACTGGCGAGTCCAACCTCAGCTACACCTAACGTGTAATCGCCGATAGCTTTCATTTTGAGTAAAGGGTTGGTCACGTCACTGTAACCATCACCAGTGCCGTAGTTACTCGTTGCAAGCCAGTTTGTAACGTTGAAGTCGAAAATTTTTGTAATAAGGGACGTTCCGTCTCCAGTTGTGGCGGCATTTTCAAGGCTTTTTTGATCAATGTTCCTTGCAAGTGCGTTAGATTCGGTGCCAAGAGGCGGCGTATAATTACTATTTTTCAGTTGAGAATGGTAAGCCTGGAACAAGCCTTTAAAGTAATCGATAGAGCCGATATCGCCATCATTACTCATTCCTGAAACTACCGGCTTCAGGTTAGCAACATCTTTCATCTCGGTATTCGCAGTAGCTAATGTGTGATAGTACACACCAAGATATAGCCACCCTTTCTCTTTGATATCCGACTCCATTTTTTGAACAATTTCGTCATCACCGGCTGCTGAATTAGCAGCGTGTTGAACCTGAAGTTGATAATCACGCGCAGCAGTCTGGATCGCGCTTTCAACATCAGGCAGCTCACCGTCCCCGGAACGCATTTTTGCCATATATGCTGCATTAAACTGTTCTGCAGCAGTCTTCATTTTTCCCCACAACGTGTCCGTAGCTTGTTGCTGAACGCTGTAGACGGAATCCGCATAACCGCTAGCGAAGATAGAAGTCCATCCTGCTGGACGTTGTGGGAGCGAAACGGTCCCACATACAGCTGAGCCGTTGTTTACAGATATCGAATATGTGCTATCACCTGTTTGGTATTGCATTCTGGCATTATTCTCATAATGTTGGCCAGAAGCCTCCATTTGAGCAATCCCCTGATTTACACCCAAAGCACAAAGGTTTGTTTCAAACATCCCTTTTGCAACAGACGCCATTTCTGGCATAACAGGGGCTATATAGACAGCTTTACCACTCGCTAATTCCGAAGCCGTTTTGTCTGCAATAACATTGGCAGATCCTACGCCAATGATTGAACCGCACCATAGAAAAAGCAGCTGCGCCACAGACCAACCGACAACGGTAGGTACAAGCAACAACCACCCAAAAGTCGTTTTAACAATTTTGAATGCGTTGTTGCCATCACCCTCAATAAAACTTCCCAACTGACCTGCCTGGTGAAGTTTCTTAATGCTGATTATCCCCATATAGACGAGGGCAAGAATCGCTATAACTTCGTTGACAGTGAAGAAAACGTTATTAAGCAAGCCATCGCCGGAAGGGCTAAACGGATTATTAACTACCTCACCAAAAACGGTATGTAACATTTGGCGCGATAGGTCACCTGAACGTTTAGCCGCTTCAGTTATGCCATCAATCCCCAAATCCGCTGAATACGAAGGCGACGCCACAACGAAAAGAGATAGAAGCAACCTTTTTAATTTACTCATGTGGCCCCCGCTCTTGACCAGCCTGCGAAAAATTAAATGTATTACGCACTCCCCCATCATTAAGGAAATAACGTAACGTACCTTGCTCTGCATCGGAGTGAGCCTGGTTTCGTAACTGCCACCCCATGAACTCACATGTGAGAGCCTTAATGAAAGCAAAGATCCCCGCAGCAAACAGGACGCCACAGGTGAGAGTTGCTCTTAACAAGCTCATGTTTGGTGAGCCATTTAGAAGCAATCTGGCATAACCAGACGTTAAAAAAAGCAGAATGAGGACTAATGCAAAAAAACAACAAAGCCAGTATTTCTTGTATAAACTGGCCTTATCCAACAATTCTGATATAGGTCTATTGCTCCGTTTCATAACTTCGGCGAACGGCTGATTTGCATCAGAATCAACAGGTGGACCATCAAGGTTTTTTATTTGCTTCTTAACGAATGAAGCCCGCTGAAAGAGCAGGCTGAATGTTTGCTTTACTGACGCGATAATGAAATATATATCGCTGATGCCAGTTATATAATATATCGTTCGTTTAGCCTTCCCTTCCGGGAGGTCATTGACTCCTGTTACAACATCAAGCCCTTTTTTTAATTTCCCTGATTTAGCTGTGTCTTTATCCCCTGTTTTATTTTCGTCGGTCATTTTCTGGATACTCCTGCGTTCACACTCTCCAGCTGTGCTGCCAGCATCGGTTTGTATGTTTGATATGCATCGTTCGCCAGGATCTGGCCAAGCAGCACATTTTGTTTCTCCAGCTGCTGTTTGGTTTTCAGCACTAACCAGTTGTTCAGATTGGCGATATTGATTTGCTCACGCATCAAATCTTCGGTGTTCTTGTTGGTCAACGTCGCCTGGTAAGCAGGGTTGCTGTAACGGCGACCTACTTCGAATTCCTCAAACTCTCTGGCAGACATACGGTTAAGCTGTTTCGCCCTGTTACTGGCCGTCGCCTGGAAATAGGATTCGACTTCCGGCACTTTGCGCGCATCTGCAAGCGCGGCATCAGTGGCCGGGTTCGGTTTGGAGTTGGCGATCATTTCCATCTGAGGTTGTGCGGCCGCGTCGGTGAGCGCCTGGTATTGCTGAATCATGCCCAGGTAAATTCGCCCGCTGGCGCCTTTAACTTCCCCACGACTCAGCTGACGACCAGCACTGCGCAACGCGGTATTTTTCATATAGCGCAGCGCCGCATCTGTCTGCTCATCTGTAAACGTCAGATCAGGTGCCTTGCCTTCTTTGCCGGCGCCATAAAGTAACGAGCTCAGCGACGTATCTGCCCGCGGCATGTCAGATACACTTGGGCAGAATGAAGTCCCGCCAAATGCAGCATAATCCGAACTGTCGCAGTACTGGCTGTGAACTTCGGCCGTTGAAGATGCATCCACGTCGGTTGCGCGTGCCGGCACTTCAAAAATAGCCTTAACATCTTTCGCAGAACTGGCGCTTCCCAGCGTTCGCTGACCGCCAGCGGCCGCATAGGATACCCCCGCGGCGCCACCGCCAATAGACTGCGCACAGATATCATCCGGAACACGGTACTTATCCTGTGCCTGCAGCAGCCGGTCATTACGTTTTTGCTCGACTTCGAACTGTCGGTTAGTTTCAGCCACCTGCTGCATTAATGCTGCCTGGCGATCGCCCTGCTGGCTGATTGCCGTACCAATGTTAATCAGCGTGGCCTGGATATTACCTAACAGGCCATTAGCTGTGCTCAACGCCGGCATAACCTGCGTTGAGATGGGAATGCTGCTGTTAACGTTGACCGTATAGGCAAATGCTGACTGTACGCTGAAGGCCAGAATTGAAACGGCCATCACTGACCGTTTTGCGTTTCCGATTTTTATCATCTGAATCCCCTTCTCACATCAGAAATGATTTCTTTAGCGAGCTTCATCGCCATAGTTTGTGATTCTTCTTCAGAATCACGCTCACCACCCTGATTGACCACCATTTCATCAATGATACTTGATGCACTTCCCATAGGGAATCTATTTGCTAATTCTTCCCTTGCTTTTTTCGTTCCCAGCTCTTCATAAAGCACATCTCTGAGCGCTCTGTCTTTTGCAGATGAGTTCAAAGCCCAAAGCAGTTTTGGTCCTAATGTGTTTTTCAGAATGTGGCAAATAAGACCACGTTTTGTTTTAAAAATACCGAGGAATGCAGTACCACTTCCGTCCGGATAAACCCCTTGCGGAAGTTGTCTGAAACGACGCAGGATATCGGCAGGTATGTTGATCTCTAATTGCTTCAGATACTCTTCATCGCCTTCCGTCAGGCGCATCATAAACAGGCTGTTCATGGTTTTAAGCACGCTCGAAGGCATATGGCTCAGATACTGAGACGAGAACGCGGTACGAACGTTGAACTTACGATCTTCAAGGTCAGCGGTATTCAGCGCATTTTGAATGAAGTCGATGCCGGCAAAGTTATGACACTCATCATAAAAGGTATGTTTAACCTCTTCTGAGAGTTCCCTGATGCGCGCCAGGTGATAAGCCCTGTACTGCTCCGGTAAAGCTGGAATGAAGGTTTCTGCGGACTGAGGCAGGTAGTAGTTACGCACAGCCATCTGGCGCGCAAAAAGATACATAATGCCGGATTTGAGCTTACCTGCAGGTGTCGTTCTGTCACCGAGGACGTTTTGCATATCCAGGATCGCAATGCGAGTCTCCGGGCTGAAATCGTAAACCGTGATCCCAGAGAAAATAGCATACTCAGCAGCAGCAGCCCGGAAACAACGTGTAACGAAGCCTACAACAGGCTCGCTCCCATTGACTTTTACGTCATCGTATTGGCTTTTAAATTCTTGTTTTTGTAGTTCCGCAATAAAGTCGTGAATGGTTGGTACAGCATAACGCTGAGCAACCGTCGCAGCATGAAGATATTTTTTGGCAAACAGCTTATCAACGACTTCCCACCATTTAGCTTTTTCAAACCAGTCTTCACCGAGTTCTTTATCCAGTCCGGATTCTTTCAATGCTTCATTAACAACCGGGTCGTTATACTTAAACGGATTTGCATTGGTATGAGCTTTTGCTTTGTATACGTTTGATACAACTTTACTGACTATTTGGCCAACGCTCATTGCATCTGGCGGCTGGCCAATTGCCGGGTCAATACAGAATGCGTTAAGCATCTGTTTTAAGAATACTTCCTCAAACTGCGTCAGATACCTTGAGCCTAACTGCGTATCGCAGATGTTAATACAGTGCGATTCGTCATTGTTCAGGGTGATACTGGCAATCTGGTGACGTTTCTCTGCCGGCAGCTCAGCGCTAATCAGATCGGCGATACCTTTTGCACTGTAGCCCTTATCAATGATGGTCAGATAAGGCAGTTTTTTATCAGCCCGGTAAATCGAACTCAGGTTAAGGCGGTTGGCCAGCACGCTTTTACCGGAACCTGGAACACCGGTGATGACATCGGTAAATTTCTCCTGCAGGGGACTGGCGATTTGATAGGGGAACAGCTTGCCATCGAGCGTGATGAAGTTGATATTGCCTTTACCATGCCAGGGACTGGCCGGACGTTCAAAAGGTAACATCCGCAAGCCTTCACTCAACGGCGGATAATGCAATGAGCCAGGTGTGGCCGTGGTCAGCCCCGGAACGGATGCAATCAGTGCGCTACCTGGATTGCCATATGTCTTGGACACACCTGATACACCCCAGCCTTCAATCGCCTTAGTTAAAGCCGCCAGGTTGCGTTTGGCTTCATCCTTAGTGTCGCCCCAGGTGGCAAAGTTGATGGCCATGATAGCCGTTGGATCGGTTTCGCTCTGGGCCCGGACATAATCCATATCACGCGCGATATTACCGAGTGAGGGAATGAAACGAAGGAAAGATATGATTACTGATGGCCAGAACAGTGCTTTTTTGCCCCCGCCTATAAAGTCATATTTTATCCGGTACGGGATTTTCCGGTTAATCGCGTTGAATAACTGCTTAAATTTGACAGGGTGAAGTGGTGGTAACTCAAGGGCAACAGAGCCGTAATACTTACCATCACAGTAAATCAGGCCACCATCTTCTTCCAGTTCCCCTTCCATGATCTGGATATTCAGCCGCGGCGGCAGCACGGAGTCGATATTGTCTTTCCGTGGGGCGCCATAAATTCGCAGATTTTGGTCAAACGGCGTGCGAGGGTACCAGTTTTCTGATGTTGAATTCCGGAACAGCATCTGACGCATCATTGCGCCAGCGTGTTTGACATCAAGGACATCAACCAGAAGCCCCATTCCCGATTCATCATCCCCCTGAAGCATACCAATCAGGCGCCACAGCATCGCGTCATGCGTGATCTTCAAACCTTCAAGCTGAAATTCGATTGGGTTCTGACTGAAGCGCGTCTGCGGGATATCCTTCAGTACGCCGGCAGCTTTTGCCTGTTCGTTTTTAAGTTCATCCTTCGCAATCATCCCCTTCGAGGTATACAGCACGATGTAAGCGCGTTCACGGCTGTAATGAGCGGCGATTTTTTTTGCGTCATCGGCGATCAGGTCTTTAATGTCTATCTGCAGACGCTCTATTGCTGCTACCTGCGGTTTATAAACATTATTCAGCTCTTCCTGGTTCTTGGTAAAGTCGCGTTCGAACACCACAGACAACTTATGGCCGCTGTTAATAAAGGAATTCGACAAGGAGTTTGAAAGGTGCATGATGAAGTCATTAAACGACTTCTCGTCAAACGATGATTTAGCGCCCTGAACCTCAATAACGGTAAGAAAATCGTTGTTCTTAGTGGTCAGAATGTACGGAGCCCTGATTTCAGGATGCTCAATGCGATCCTGCGACGTAAGCCCTACAACCGTTGTCAAATCACAGTATTTTAACGAGTCATTTGATGTCAGATTGCGTGAGATACCTTCGATCACATCCTCAAAGAAAGAAATCATTTAAAACCTCTCTTACCCTTGTAAATTTCATTCCAGTCACTTACATCCGGCAATTCGTCTGACTCTGCAACAGAAGTGACAAACTCATCGTCAAAATTCATGGGAAGTAACTGATGGTGTTTTTTTATCAGGTGCAGTAAATCGTATCCATCATCACTGCCGGTTTCGTTTAGAACTACGTCAGTTGTGCTGAGCAATATCTGTTTAAGTTTCTGCGCCTTTTCTCGGTAAGAATCGTCCGTTGACTTTTCCGCCTTTGCAATTGAACGAAACAGCAGGCTGTAGAGTTTTCGGTTTGTATTTCTCTTCAGCAGAAGTCCGGTTTGAGTCTCTAGTTTCATTTTCTCCGGATGTTCGAGCGACAGGCATACAGAGCAAAGCATTCTCTCTTTCTGTCCATCTTCTGCGAGGGAGAAAACATCTTTGCTCTTTATCCCGCACACATGGCATCTGGCAGGTTGTTCATTCCTGGTGAGCTTAAAATCTTTCATGAGGGAACTCCGATATTGGCCCCGCAAGGCGGGGCCGAAGGGACATTACAGGGTTGCGTCAACGCCAACAGTTGAACCAACAGAAGAGATCCATGCGGTCAGGCCGACCAGGCAGGCACCAACAACCATTGACCAGAAGATGAAGCTGCCACTGATATCTTTCCCGCGTTTGTTTTTAAGGAAAAGAGAAACAAGCCCGACAATAAAGAACACAACACCAATGACTTTACCGCCGGTAATCAGACCAGGCTGGGTACTGGCAAGACCTTCCGTGAAGGTATTGATTTTCTCCCAGATAGTCGTTTCAGCCGCAGCCTCTTTGCTCAGTAATGCCAGCGGCAATACCACTAACGATTTTGCCACCGTTCCGCGCAGCTGATACGCTGCGATGGATGCAGATAATGCCTTGTCTTTGATAAGTTTAACAATTTTCATAAAGTATCCTTTTTGATTACCAGTGAATGTTTAATGTGCTCTGCAACGCATCGAGCGTTTGTGTATCGAACATCAGAAGTAGTCCACATACAATTTTCACAATGGATGCCCCTCTCGTACCCGAAGCTGACAGCTCCGTATGGCCCTCAAGGTAAGAGTCTTTCAACCCCTTTATACCCCTATAAAAAAAGTATGCGCCGAGAATTCTAACAATCCCCAGCACTGCGTTGACTGCTGCGGCTCCCATGCCAAACGTAGATTCGCTCGCATAACTGACGGGTCCGAAGCTAACATCGCCAAATCCTAAAGTGGCACCGCCTGAGTTCATCTGTGCCTTCAACGTGATGAGGCATACACAGAAGATGATACCGGCAAAAATTCTGCCAACTTCCACACCTTTTGTTGAATGCCTGGCCTGCTTCCGCAGGCTCATCAGATATCCAATAACACCAATGATCCCAACGACTGCAGCGACACCTATGATTAGCCTTGTCAGCGGTTCCTGACCACCGTTAGCAACCTGAATTAATACCGATTCTAAATCCATAGTTTCGCCTTTTTGGGTCCTGTTTAGCGGATAAGGCCTTTACTTGTAGTAACGATTCTATTTTCAGTATCGATACCCGTAATGGTGACTCCGCCAAGTTGACTACCGACCTTCACAGCATACGTCTGGTTTTTGTATTTTACCCAAGCAATATCGCCAGATAAATCATTAATTGAAAAACCTCTCAACAAAGGTAATGCCTGCGACGTTGCCCCCGAAATTGTTCCACTCTGATTACCAAATGAAGGCCCATAACCAGCGGCTTTCATTTTCAGTTCCTGAACCTGATTGTTCAGATTTTTGATTTGTTCATTAGCGCTTTGTAACTGACTGGAAAGGATCATCATTCCATTTTTAGAAGTTGATTCTATCGCGTCCAGCCGTTCCTTTTGCTGCAGCAAAATCCCGGAAATTTGCTCGCGGAAGTCACCAGAATCCTGCCCGGCAGGGGCAGCCTGTACGTTCTGACGTTGCCCTGAAGACTGGATCGTGCCATTCCCGGCCGCAGGCGCAGTGTCACTATCGGAGCCCCCAAACAACCAGACTAAAAGCAGGATAGCTATGACAGCGATACCACCAATCCATGCATAGTCACTAATCTTAAGCGGCTTTTTGTTTGCTTTTGCTGCTGGCGTCACTGTTGGTTTTGGCTTTTCAGCAGGCTTGGCAGACACCGGTTCCTGGGCAGGAGCTGCTTCGTTTTTATTGTCTTCTTCAAACAGATTCATTATCAATCTCCTTAACGGTAATACGGGTTACTGGAGCCATACCCGTAGCCGGGGTAGCTGGGAAAGTTTTGCTGAGGGTAATTTGGAGCCGGTGGTTGTGGCATCTGCTGAGGCGGCACACTGGTGAGTGTCGGAGTAGCTTGCTGCTGCGCCTGCTCTGCAGAAGCATTTTCCATATTCTCGCCACAGTCGCTTTCATACACCGGCGCGACAAACTGGATGCCTATGAGCTGATTACGGTCAACCGTAACCTGCTTCACCGGCAGACGGGCTGCATCGTCAGCCAGGACACGCCCTGCCTGTTCACCCATCCCGCCAATAATGGTACCGGCTACAGCCTTCCCGTTCGGTGTGCCAGTTGAGCGGTATGCGTTCCCGCCGTCAGTGATAATCATCTGCGAATTGCTGTCCGCATACAGCTGACCAGTTCGGCCTAATCCGTTAGCGACAGCCGGCAGAATAATACGGCTGAACCAGCGGTTATTTACATTTGAGGAAACGGCCGCGCGCAACGAGTCGGAAGCCACGCCATACGCATCGACCTTACACTGCACTCCGTTCAGCTCCATGCCGGTGAAGTGAATTCGAATACCATCGCCGGCAAGACGGTTTTGGCCAGAATAGAATTTGGCGCCGGCCTGCGCTCCAGTTGGAACATGGGCAATAGCAATACTGTTCTGATCGTCACTGTCCATCGCCGTATCCATTACTGCCGGCACAAGCGTGTAAGCCGATACAAGTCGGGCTCCTTTATCTTTGGCCTTATTCTTCGCCCCCTGTTGTTTTTCAGCATCCGGCTTTTTGTTCTGCGGATAGACCGAATCGGTCCACCCTGAGAAGGTACCGCCGTTCTTGTCATTTCCTTCTGCTCCCAGAGGGGTTGCAAGAGCAACACCCGTGACAACTGGTGTTCTGGCCTGGTCTATTTTCTGCAGTAACGTAGCCACCGCTTTAGCCTGACGCTCACGCTCTTTCTGCTCAGCATCATTCGCCTTACTGTTATCGCCCGACGGCTTTGCTGACGATTCCCACGAATATTTTGGTGGCGGTGCTTTGGTGCCGTAATCAACGGCCACCGGATTACTGGCTGACAACGTGGAGATGAAGCTATCCCCTGTGAGAGCCGCTTTATCTGAATTATCAACATTCCACTCATTCAGCAGCTTGTTGTATTGGGGATCATTAGCTTTTTCCCTGCCAGTTTTCCCTTC
Organism: Klebsiella sp. 28; assembly: GCF_018223905.1. Classification (NCBI taxonomy): domain Bacteria; kingdom Pseudomonadati; phylum Pseudomonadota; class Gammaproteobacteria; order Enterobacterales; family Enterobacteriaceae; genus Klebsiella; species Klebsiella sp. 28. The sequence goes on along the minus strand of NZ_JAGRQY010000006.1, from coordinate 22,668 downwards.
CAGCCCCTGGGCTTTCACCTGCGACCCACCCGTTGCCGGCTCATCTGATGAGCCAAACAACCAGTACCCTCCCAGAAGCGCCACCACTGCAGCAGCACCACCGACGTAGAGCATCATTTTTCTGGTTTCTTTACCTTTATCTGTAGCCATCGTCGTTCCCCTTAATTCAGCTCAACTTCAACGTCACGCGCCTGACCATTAACAGAAAAAGTCAGCACTGGTGTTGCCGGCAGCACGTAAACATGTGTGCCATCGATAGCGGAAAGCGTTTTTTCAAACTCATCCTGCAGCTGCATGTTACTTCTGACGTAGAGCTCATCACCGATCTGCCAGACTTTGGTACTCCCTGGCGCGTTTTTAAGTTTCAACCGCTGAGCATCTTCAGGCGGGATGCCATCGAGCACGCTCTGCAGCTGCTTGTCATACAGTGAGATTTTTTTCTCAGGCGTAGCGGTATAAACCGGTGTGTCAGGACTGCGCTTCGGGATACGGAGATCCAGACGATAATCAACATCAACGGTTTTTGATTTAACGGAGGGTTCTGCCCCCTTCACGTTAATAATGACCGGCGTGGCCAGCCCCTTCAGAAGCACTGTGATGTTCCCGCTGGCATAGGCATTGGTCGGCTGGATTGTGAATACCGCCGATCCTGGAATATAGCCAACACACAGTTCACCACCTGAAGCACAGGGACTCGAATTATATGGAGGGGCACCTAATACCCAGGGGTGTCCGGTTGCATCTGAAAACGTCACTGTCGTTGCCTGGTTTGGAAATACCCGTACCTGCGGAATGGATGCGCCAGCTGACAGTGATACCGTCTGGCTTGAAATTCGTGGGATCGGCGTTAATGGTGAGGTTTTGGCCGCCGCGCTCATATCTTCCATTGCGCTGCGGGCCGACCGCACCTGACCAGGGGTAATAGGCTGGATCTGCTGCAGAACAGGTGCAGGTAACTCTTCCAGTGTCTGCGGATTAACATGAGTCACCTGCTGCTGTGGTGGAGGAATCTGCGGCATGGGTGCAGGAGGCAGTGCAGTCGTTGGCCGCTGTTGGGCCTGTGCCTGTGGTTGTTGGCCTTGCGCCTGCTGCTGACCTTGTTCCTGTGCTGTTTGCTGTGGAGGCTGTTGCACCTGTGACTGCTGATTTACGGGCAACCCGGAACTGGCCTGCTGCCATTGAGCAATATCACCACCAGGCACAGCTGGCGCCGTTTGCTGCGGCGCTCCATTACCAGTCGGCGCATCAGCTGCAGATACAGAATTTGCCGAAAACAGTGCGGCCATAAGTACAGTTAACAGTTTAATCTTCATGATTGACCTCAGTAGTTCCGGGGTTTGAGAATGGCCTGTGCTACTTGAATACCCCGTGGATCTTCGTCTTCTTTTACGCGGCGTACCTGAACCATCAAATCGTAAGGTTGCGGTCTGTAGTCCTGAGCCTGCCCAACAAGCTGAACAGTCACCGGAATACGGTATTGCCAGGCATAGGTTTTGGTGCCACGGATAAGACCTTCCGTGATCAGGGTTCCAGGAGTTGTGGAAAGTTTTACGTTCAGACGTTTTTCACTGATATCTTTCAGCAGCCCACTATCGGACAGCGCTTTACGGAAACTAACGTACCCTTCAGCGCTAAAATCGCCGCGGACGCTGGTTAATTGGTTTTCGTAATTCACAAAGTTCAGTGAAAGCGATTTGATCATTGTACGGTTGGCAAAGTCCATCACCTCTTCCGCCGTGTAAGCGGGTTCATCGGTTGGATGAACTTCTGTGATCATGCCCCCATTCGTTGCAATATATTTGGTTTTTTTCTGGTGAAGCCAGTAACCCTGAAGACCGATGATAATGATTGCGACTAATATGATTAGCGTCTGAATCAAAATTACTTTTAAACCATGTTTCGATACGATTTCTTGCACCGTTCGGTTACTCTCTTCAGCAAGAGCTGGAGCAAGGGCGTTGCTGTCATCATCAACGACTGAGTTTTGATCCGAGTCAGTTTGATCCATAATTTTTTCACCATTTTGTGTTTTCATAGAGTTTCTCTTTTCAAAAGTTTGTGTTAGAAAATCACGCAGATCGTTAATGAACAATGAGGTATACATGAGCGAACATAATGATTACGAATCCTGTGCAGTTATCATGTGCGAACGACGAAAAGCCACCGCCGTTTTGCGCAAAATTCCGCCAGAAAACCTTGAACAACTCATTAATATGTGGTCCGACATTGCACAGGGAATGATCGAGAAATTTAAGGAAGAACAGAAGGCCACTGAAGAGAAAGCCGCAGCCACAAAGCGGTTCATGGAAGAACACAATATTACGGCTGATGAAGCTCTCCAGATCTTCGAAAATCTCTTTGGTCCGTCCACGAAAAGTAAATCCACTTTTGGAAAAGTGAAGTACCGGATAGAAGTTGATGGAAAGTCCATAACCTGGACAGGAAAAGGTCGCCGACCTGCAGCGTTTGCCGAGATGAGCGACGATGAGCTCAAAAAATATGAAATCAGCTGAAGACTGGCTGCATACTGTCAGACGTTTCATGAATGAAGATTCGCTTGATACGTATGTAGACTCAAAACGTGATGTTCTACCTGCCACAGAATTTATGCGTTTACTAACCGCGGCGGAACACCGCCGCGTTGAAATACGAACCGGCAAGCTATTCGATAAAATCCCGAAAGGACTCTTCCGGTAGTTACAAATGGAACGGGAATGCATCACTGTTTGCATCCTCACCACTTCCACTCGCAGCTGCCGGATTGTTTAATTGCACATTTTTAGAAGATGCGTTGGGTAGGATACCTGACGTATCTGGCAGTCGGGATGAAATCGTTGACCACGGGTCCAGCGTCGTATTAGTCAGGCTCCCCCACTTCTCATTAATCTTCGATTTAACCGTATTGCATACCTCATCCTTCACCTTATCAATAATGTCGCTGATAGACGGAAACTGTGGGATTTTAAGTGATACCGATAGCGACCCCAGGCACTGTCCGAGAGAATCAGACGTACTGGATTCGCTTTTTGCGGCGTTGTTAATCCTTTCCACTTCCTGCTTATAGGCAGCATCTGCACCAGCTTTTGCCAGTTCGTATGCTGCACAGGTCTGTGTTGCCGCAAATGAGCTCACAGAAATGCAGGAAAACCCTACTGCAACGAGTAGGGTTTTTGTTTTATGGCCGAGGCGCTGACTTTGCGACTGGTGCATGAGTCTGTTCTCTCCTTTCATCATCTTTTCTTTTTGCAGCATTTGAAGGATGAAAAAGCTGCTTCATTACTGTTTTGTTTTTTACCTCATCTGAGGCCGCTTGTAAATGCTGAGGCTGTTTTTCATTTGCAATTGTGTTTTTGTAAAGCAAATTTTTACCCCCCTGATCTACATGTCCATAACCATGCAAAACAATTCCACTTTCGGCATTTTTATTGATTGCTGAAAGAGTCATATACGTTTTCCAGTTTCCGTCTTTATCAATACGCTTGTTCACTTTTCCAATCACGCTATGGTACTCACCGGACTCCTTATCCTTTGCGATCCCCTGCATGAATCCTTTACGCGACTCAACAAGGAAATAATCCGGGCGTTCGCCTTTTTTATGCGGTGCGATCAGCAAAGGTGTACCCGCGGTTTTTGACTCTTGAGGGAGTTTATAGCCTGTGGGCTTTGTCATGCTTTCTGGAGCTGGCTTACCATTAGGCAGGAACCAGTACAGTTCTTTTTCAGGCACGGCCTCACGGCTGAGATCAACACCGGTAATCTGCTGAATTGTTGTGCGGAGCTTCTGGAAGGTTGCAGCATCATACGGAACCAGTTCAGAAGGCTTATAGGCCTGTTCATTCCCAGCTGCTGGCTGTGGGTATACTGGCTTTACTTCCCACTCATTACGTTTGGTCTGGATAGTTTCATAACGAACGATCTTGTTGCTTTCATCACGGACAGGTGCATTCACCTCAACATCCACAAATCCCAGCTTTCTGACTGTAACAAGACGTTCTGTGTCTACACCAGCATCTTTAACCGCTCTCTCAAGGTCTTTCCCCCAGAGTGTCTTCTCTCCATGTTCATTTTTGAGGGTGACAAAGTAGTTCATGGATTCATCTTCTTTCCACTCATACTTAGCACGCCCATGCGCGACGATAACGCCTTTCTCCCAGGGTTCACCTGCAGCTTTATCTTCCTTTTGAGTATCAGATGCATTCTGCTTCTTCGGCTGCACAGAGGCCGATTCTTCCCAGCGCATTCCATTCTGCTGAACTGATGAATTTGTCTTTTCGTTTGCCCCTTCCTGCTTATTCGCATTTGAATCAGCAACATTTTCTTTTACCGTTTCTTTTGCTGTTTCATTTGCTTTTTTGAGTTCGAGCAATTTAACCCTTTGTTCTGGGTTAGTCAGTTTCACCTCAATGTTGTATTCACTGATAAGGTTAAACACTCGCTCTTTAAATTCGTCACTGCCGGTGATTTCAATACCACGATGATGTTGCTTATCCGCGGTTAGAACGGCCGCCAGGATCATCTCGTCACTCTGGCTGGCTTCAGGGGTAGCCATACGCAGATGTGAGCCGTAATCGTAAAACGCATCCTGTCCATCAAGCGTATACGCCGTATAGTCTTTCTCTGCTCTGTACCCAAACCGGGCAATTAACCCTTCCAGGTCTATACGTTCTTTTGGGGGCGTTTCTGCATTATCGTTGGTTGCCCAGCGTATGCCGTTTTCCAGTTCTTCGTTTGTTTTTTTCTTCTCCTCGGTTTCATTTTCAGCCGGGGCGGTATTAGCTACAGATTCGCTGGGCGCTATCCTTTCAGGCTTTTGCTGAGCGGAGTCAGTTGTTTCACCGCCAAAGGCCATCATAGCGGCATACGCCTCAAGATCACTGGCGCTATTACTCTCTTCATCATCGCCGTCTCGATCTGTTGGTGCGGTGTATTCCGGTTCAGCAGCTGCAGGGGTGCTGGACACCGGCACAGCTTCCTCCGGTTCGGCAGCTGCAGGGGCGCTGGCCACCGGCGCGGTTTCCTCCGGTTCAGCAGCTGCAGGGGTGCTGGACACCGGCACAGCTTCCTCCGGTTCGGCAGCTGCAGGGGCGCTGGCCACCGGCGCGACTTCCACCGGTTCAGCAGCTGCAGGGGCGCTGGCCACCGGCGCGGCTTCCACCGCTTCAGCAGCTGCAGGGGCGCTTGCCACCGGCGCGGTTTCCTCCGGTTCGGCAGCTGCAGGGGCGCTGGCCACCGGCGCGGCTTTTTCAGGATCTGCAACGGCAGCGCTGTCAGTCGAGCTGTGATTAACGTCAGTAATGTTCGGGTTATCAGTCGGCATAGTGTCTACCCTGTTCATTTGATTAATGGCTCCTTCTACCTGCAATCTGACTTGCTCCAGCCCTTCAGAGACATGCAAATCGTTGTAGTCAGTAAGCCCTTCTTTCGGGTTGCTAAAGGCAGGGACCAGAACATGGCCGGCAGTCAGCTCTGCAGCTTCTGTCGCTTTTTCTAGCCCAACGTTCTCGTCTTTATAAATGTCATTGTCAGCAAGGAAGTAATGAGTGCTGTTTGGAAAGGTGTCTTTCAGGCGGCCAGCAACTTCCACCATGTTGCCGGCATTAACCGTCATGATCACAGGCTGATTGATGGCTTCGCTGATACTGGCTGCTGTCGCATATCCCTCGGCATAAAGCAGGTTGTCACCATCCTTCAGTTGACCACCCACAACGAAAAAACTCCCCCATGCCTGGCCGTCTTTTTCAAGGTGTTTACTACCGTCGGACCAGATGCGCTCAAGGGTCCTGAACTCGCCATCAGCATTAAACAGAGGGATCACAACGTTGCCCCGCTCATCAGCTTTAAGGCCGTTAGCGGCAATGACCTGTTTGTTTTTCAGGTATGCCAGATCTCCCGTGGCATCCGGAAGCCGGTTATATTCTTCCATCAACCGGTTAGCGGTCTGATCAAACTTATCCGCTTGCGCTGCAGCTCTTTGTTCACGCCTTGCCGCAGCATCAGCACGGAGCATGGCCATTTGTTCAGGGTTAGGGGCTGCGCCGGTAGATACCCATTTCTGAATTTCACCACCGTTCTTATAGTCCCTGTACCACCCTGCAGGTCGGCCATCCAGAAAGGCGGCATACACCCCCTTTCTTGAACCAGCTTTACCGTCCACGGTATCGACATAATGCTTCTGGCCATCGAACTCTATGGGGTCTTTGATAATGGCACCGCGCTCTTCAAGCCACGCCGTAAATTCATCTTCAATGGCTTGAATATCCAGGGGCGGTTCTTCGATCACTTTATTGGGGTCAAAAATCCACTCTTTCAGCCGGCTCAGGTTGGCCCCCGGCTGTGCATACCACACCTTTTCTTCCTTCACGTAGTCCAGAGCATTACTGCCATCAGCCAGTTTGCCGGCCGCACGTATTGCACGTTGGCGATCGTCAAAGGGAATACTCAGACGGGTTCTTTCAGTTGCAATTTCAGGTTTCGCCATACTGTCTACCCCTGTAGTTATGTGTTATCGCTGAGAGCGCCGGTACCACCACGGCCGCCCGGTAAGTTTTTTCCCGCGGATAACCCGGAGAATGACCTGGTACAGCACCGGTAACGTGTAGCCCATCATGGCCAGCAGAAAGTAAAAGAGAACCACACAGGTGCAGATAACAAAGGTTTTTACTGACGGGAACGGAAACCAGATGAAGTACACAAGAAACGAGATAACAGGCACACCAAAAACCGTCAGTGGCCGGCCGGCATAACGCCATTTGTTAATGTCCATACTTGCCCTCTTTTAACGCCAGATAGTCCATATATCCTGCGACCTCGATGACTTCCGCTTCGTCGATCAAACCTTCCTGGTGCATTGCCCAGGCGTTCTGAATCAGACTGCGGTTTTCAGCGATCAACAGGTCGTCGATGTAGCGGCCCCACTTGCTGTAATCAACGTCATAGAGTTTGCGGCGCAGGCTGTTATCAATGACGAGATATTCACGGACAGCCTTGCGCCGGCCGTCTTTTGTTTTAAGCAAGCGTTGCACGATGATGTAAGAAAGGATACTCAGCAGGTCAAAGGCGGCAGCTTCACGCATTTCCGGCGGATAGTTCTGCAATGATCGGGAAATGGCTTCTCCGACCGTTTTGACGTGCAGTGTGCCAAGACAAAAGTGGCCGGATTTACCTGCCAGTACAGCAGCTTCAAATGACAGGCGGTTAAGGAGCTCACCAACCCCCATAATCTTCGGAGAACGACGGAGCCCGGAGAGAGTGATAAAATTGTGGAAGGAATCAATATCGCGCCCAATCTGTGACTGTGCCGGCGCCGGAGCAATCCAGTCTCGACTTCCCAGGCGATACTCGATGGGATCTTCAACCGTGATGATTTTCCGGTCCTGGTACGTTTCACCGCAATACTGGAAGATGCTGGCCATCAGGGTTGACTTGCCCGATCCCGTCTCGCCGCATATCAGTCCGAGGCCGGCAGCCGGCAACAGAGAATTAAACAGGTCCGGCTCAATACCCATTTGTTTAAGCTGAGGAATAACCTCATTCAGAACACGGAGTGTCAGAGACATTGCCGCTTCTGTTTTATAAATATCGGCCTGAGTAAAGTTCGCGCGGAACCGGCGGGTTTCGCCGCGGCCGAGTCCAATCGTGCCCGCTTCATCACCTCTTAGCTGGATAGCGGTATTAACGACCGCAGCACTTTTCAGCGTCCCTTTGATCTCCTGACCGAACACCTTATCAACGGTACGTTCCAGCTCCAGGTTGTCGAGCGGGTAAGATGTCATGGGCAACTGGCGCCCATGACGTTCTACCCAGATTTTATCTCCGCCCTGCAACAGAATATCGGACACTTCATTGTTTGAGCAGTGTACGAGAAAACGTTCCAGCGTCTGGGGCGTCAGCGTTGGACCAAAATTGAATGCTTCCATCTACTGCCCCTTAACGTATGGTCGGTTTCCAGCTGCGTTTGTTGATGTCAAACTCAGCTTGCTGCTTCATACGTTTCGTTTTATCGCCCAGCATGAGGCGGTTTTTATCCCCTGTAACTGTTTGCTGCTGCTGTGTGATGACTGGAGCCTTAATCATGCCCTGCTGCAGTAGCGTGCTGTAGCGCAACATGCCGGTGTAATCCCGTGTGAGGCGATTGAAATTAGCAGTGAATATCTCATCAGCTTTTTGGCGACCGTCAGACCAGCCCAGCGCGACAGCTTTTTTCCAGATATCACGTTGTTTCCCGTCCTTCGGCATTGCAGCCGGTTCAGGCAATTCGATCCGCTGCGCCATCAGCCCGGTCAGAAGATAGCTTTTCCAGGTCGGTGGGTTACTGACAAAGCGTGCCGGCACCACAATGTCATAGGCACGGTTGGCCGTTCGGATTTGCTCATTGGTAATGTGTGCAACGTCTTTAGCTTCAGCAATGACCGGAGGCAGGTAGCCTTCAGAAGAGATCAGCGGCTGGAACGAATACATGTAATCAAGGTTGCTGCGCTGATTTTCCAGCGCGGCGCGAATTTCTTTAGCGCGTTCTGCCTTTCCGCCGCGAAATCCAATGGTGTGCGCTGCGTCGTTTAGCATACTGCCAGTAACATCGGCCTCATCGTCACTTTGGCTTGGCGGGTCCATGTAGTAATCCAGGCCTTTAACATCGGAGTCGTCCGCGCGTGCAACGTTCGCAGCAAGCAGCGGTAACGTCAGAAGCACGATCAGTTTAAGTTTCATGGGCGGGTCCCTCTGAGGAATGAACCTTTCTTCGATGGTGTGAGGTAAAGCAGCTGCAGTTCACCGGGTTTCTGGTTGATGGTGGCACGGTACTGCGTTTGTTGTCGGATCAGGGTCAGCAACTGTTCAAACGTAACCTTCGAACCACCAACATCGATATTGAGTGGAAGCGGTAACTTGATCCCCTGACTGGTGAATTGAAGGCCACGCTGTTTAGCCAGTTGCTCCAGTAATTCGTAAGCATCACCCTGCCAGCTCACACGAACATACTGACTGTTTGCATTGATAATGGTAGGGAATTTGTAACGGGTCCTGTTAATGGCTCCAGCCTGGTAAAGCTCATCCTGTGCGAGTTTTATCTTAATGGCTTGCTCACGCAATTCCTGATCTACCAGCTGCTGTGCAGAGATTTGTTTTTCCTTTTCGCTTTGAGAGGCACACCCGGCAAGAGCTAACACAGAAACGGCCGCGAGGACCGTTTGCATTTTGATTTTCATTTCTTACTCCATTTTACTTCGGATTGAATTTGTCGTCGCTTTCACTTCTGAATTGCATTTCATTTTTACTATTATTTTGCTCACGAATCAAACGATGTTTCTCGTTTTGAGCATACGCCTGCTGAGCGGCATCTGTGAAGGTAATGCCCTGCGCGACAGGGTGATTGTGGTTCACAGCTGCATCGACGATACGATTACAGCACAGTTCCTTAAACTCGCCGTCACCATCAACACGAACAGATTTGGCTTTACCAGCAATCGTTAATGCAATTGCAAGGTCAGCCGTTTTCTCTTTGTCGATTCCATTACTTTCTGTCAGCACAATATGACCACGATCAGCCGCTACCGGTTTACCGTCGTGCTCAAAGATAACAGTACCGTCTTTCAAAAGCCGTGGCTTGACACCATGACGTGCTGAGGCCATTACGGCCACATCATCACGATCATGACTGGTGATGGCGTTAAAGGTACGGTTGAACCCGATCTGCTCAACCAGTTGCTGTTTATACTTCTCCTTCTTCCTGGAGGAATAGGCAAAGCCCCTCATTTGGCTGAGCGCTGCCTTATCACCCTTCAGTGCTTCCTGTTCGACCCACTCCCGGTAAGAAAGCCGTGGGTTAGCCGCCCTGAAGCCGTTGCGTTCTTCACGCAAGCTAAGACGCAGATTGGCAACCGCCTGCAGGCGTTTGAACTCAGCCAGGTTGTACATCAGCTTTCTGGTATGAGGATCTGAAACAGAATGCCGGACGTTATTTTTCACCAACCGGGTATGTTGGGCAATTTTCCGGTATTCATCGGCGATGCGATCCTTATCCGGAGAATATATCGGTAAATTGTTTCGGTAGGCGCGATAGCGACCCTTGAGCAGCATTCTTTCTTCTGCACGCTCAATTTTACGCTGCAGACGTTTATTGGCATCTCGACGATAAGCACCAGGGGTATATGCGGTTTTAAATACCGATACTTTGGCCGGTTCAATATGTGAAGGCTGGTATTCACCAAAGCGCTCTTCCATCGACTTCAGGGTATATTGCGCCTTGTTAAATACCAGACTCGCCTTAACAGCCGTCTTCTGGTTTTGATGTTCGTGGGTAATGACGTAGCCCTTTTTCCCCTGTGCTTTTTCGACACGAAGACCGATGTCTGCAAATGTCTTATGCACATCATCCCAGCTTTTGGCTTCACGAAGCCCAGCTGAAACATGGATCAAGTTTTGACGACTACCGCCTACCTGTTCATCACCAACGATATAGCGATAGAGCGTTTCAACCCCCTCTTTATTCTCCATCTTGTTGATGCGATCGAGTGAGCGCCAGTTGCCCCGCTCTTTCTTGCTGTGAGGGTTCCGGACAATCTGTTGACGGTCATTAACCACATATGCACCGTTTGAATGGGACCAACCATTCTTCAATTCCAGTAAGCGGCACGCCTGATGAAGAGTGTCTTTGGTAAAGCTCGATGAGGCTGCTTTATATGTCTGGGGATTGATGCGGTTAACAGCAACATGCACATGCAGGTTATCTGTATCCCGGTGGATGGCAGCAACATACTGGTGATCGGACATGCCCATCGATGCCAGTGTAAACTTCACCGAATCGAAAACCTGATCATCATTCGGCTTTTCATAGTCAGGCCATGAGAGAACATAGTGCATAACTGGATCTTTACAGCGTGTGCTTTGCTGAGAAACTGAATTCATTTCCTGTGCTGCACCATCGAGCGAGAAGGTATTGTACTGGCAGGTAACATCACCAACCACAACACGCTGTACACCTGGCTCAACATCCACCGGTGTGCTGATCACTTTCTGCTTACGGGTCAGGTAATTGTTTAACCCTTCGAACATATCTGATTTAACAGCCAAAGCCGTCTCAGGAGTAGGCTGAACTGTATCAGTCAACTCCTGAGACGGCTTGTCTGCCATGTACTTAATCAGCTGACCAAAGCTGGACTTTTTGTCCCTTCGGCCCTCAATGATTTTAGGTATCACCATCCATCTCCTGTTGCAGTTTCTGTGCGGCCTTTTTGACCTCGATCAGAATCTCTGAATACTCCTTGCTATGAACTCCGGAACCTTCGTTAAACAGATGTTTTTGAAGGGCTGTTATCTTTACAAGAGCGGCAAGTGCATTGTAATTGCCTTTCGATTGAATGCGCTTTCCAAGCCCAGATTTGATAAGATATTGACTAAGACTAAGCCCTGCTTCATGGGCCTTTTCGGTGAGTTTAGCTTTCACTTCTGTGGAACATCTCACCTGGATTCGATCGTCTGTTTTTCTGCTCTCGCTACGGCTCATCAGATAGCTAACCTCGTTAGGGGGTGTCGGGGCTTGCCCTGACCAAGACGTTTTTGGACGGCCGCCGCGTGTCGGCGGTACTCCAAAAACACATCTTGTCCCGTACTTAAATACCTGATTGAATTCTACCATCGGCGAGGTTTGAAAGCCAGCAGCGAAAGGCCTGGCAGGCAGAGCAATTGAATCGTGCCGGGCATCATGTAAAATCACCCGAATAGCCTGGGTCGATTTTCTCCGGTTCGGCATGGCGATTTTGACATTATTGGGAGGGCATATGCCTGCAAAAAAGAAAGCATTTTATAGCAGTGAGGACATCGGAAAATTCAAAAGCATTCTCGACGACTTGCCTGATGTGACGTCAGAAAGGCTTGAGAAAAAGCACGTACTCGACGAGCTTAAGTCTGACATCAAGAAGCTGAAAGATTCGAAAGGATATGAAGATAAAGAGATACTGAAATTCCTCAACGATGCGGGTTTTTCAGACGTTACATTACGTGATATCAAGGACATTACTGCCGGACGAGTTGGAAAAAAAAGAACCAGCAACAGCCGAAAAAAAATCACTGGAGTTGACGAAGAGCAGCGCACACAAAATAGCTCTACCGCTCAGAATCCTGACGCTTCAGGTCCGCAGTATTAACCTTCACCTTTCGCATATAGCATCCAACATTATGATATAGCTCCCGGCCTGACAGGCCGGGCATGGGTGCTGCCTGTTCGTGTAATTGAGCGTGCATACTTGTCACCGTTCCGGTGACAAGGGCACTCATTGGCCGGAAAAAAATTTCCGGTTCCGCTGCGATGCAGCGCTCAATGGTGCGCACGTTCAGGACCACGATCCGCCTTAGATCCCGATAAATTTACAGGGAAAGGAGTCCGGGCACGGATATTAAAAAGGGGCGCTTACAGCGCCCCTGAGACAGTTACAGATTACATCGCGGCTTCTTTAATCCGCCGGAACACTGCCAACCAGAAACGGAAGTGATCCCATTGCGCTGCGTTCATCGGATGCGACTTTGTTTGCACTCCGTTTGCGACATCTTCAGCATAGTGTATAATCCACAACGGCATTTTGAACCTCACAATTTAAATTGCCTACCCAGCCGGATTGTTGGCGCAATCCGGCACCTTTTCTGGATTTCAATGATTCATCACCTCCTTCACATCCAGAACCAAAAAGTTATCGTTAGCGTGACGCTGCCCTACGATGAAAACAGCATCAAAGCGACTTACTGCAACTACGTTTAGTTTGCCTGTAACCTCCTTTCCGTTGATGTTGATGGTTTCATAGAGCACCTCGTATTCCTTCGCAGAATCGGAATACTTCTGCTCTTTCCAGTTTTCTATCTGTGCGATCAGCTCCGGGGCCAGCTGCTGACGAACACGGTTTAGTTCATAGTCACGATTGAGAATCAGGCGGTAATCTTTAATTAGCTGGTTGATAACCTTGTTCTCATCCCACTCGGATAGCAGTGGGCACTGTTCGCACTGTATAACACCATCTTTAATCAGTTTTTCTCTGATGCCATTAACAACCTGTACAGCACTTAATTCACTGTCGTAGTTCTTTTTAATTTCTTCGCTTCCCGGATATACCATAGCGACATCATTAAAATGGCTTACGATTAATTCTGACACAATAAGGGTATAAACCTCATAAGGGTATAAGGTCGCCATAATATTCTCTCCACGTTATTTACAGAGCGTTTTAATCAATATCCACTTTTAAACTTCACGATTATTATACGTCTAATGAGCCATTGCAGGCAAGAAAAAAATGCCCCTTTTCGAGGCATATTTTTAACCGGTTTACCACTCCCAAACGGTCAGTTCTGGCACCTGTTCTGCATCCCGGTCAAACCAAATCCAGTCGAACCCGGCACCATTTAACGCGGCTATATTATCCAAAGCACTTGCACTGATCCCCGCCCTGGCTAATTCCACACGCCATTGTTCAGTAGCAGAAATACGCAATATCCACCCATAGCGATTTTTCTCGATCCAGAACAAACCTTGACCGGACAAGTCATCGTTACAGACCTTATCCAGTAGCTCCGCGTCTTCTTTTTTTACATGGCCGGTACTGACGACAGCCACCCGATATTGTTCACTGATATTCATACTCCCCCCCCTTCAGGGTTGGCTGCCCGCGCCCTGCGGGCCGTTCTAACTCAAATACTCACTGCGGGTAATCATTCATATCCGGGAACGGCGGTTCATCATGATTTTCAGTGCCTCCCAGACCTTCAGCACTGGTGTTACGTGGCCCAGCTCCCGGCAGCATCTGCATTTCGCCGTTATTATCGATCACAATTTCCTTGTTACTGCGCATTTTGCCGTCTGTCCCTTGCCATTTGTTATTACGAATGCGCCCGACAAAATACAGCATCATACCCTTTTTGAAGTACTTCCCAGCTGCTTCGGCCTTCTTTCCAAAAATGACAATATCATGCCATTCCGTTTCTTTTTGCTCCTTCCCTTCGTTGTCGCTGTAGCTGATTTCTGTAGCCAGCGTCAGGCTCGCAATGGCCGTTCCGTTTGGGGTGTAACGCACTTCTGCATCTTTGCCAGCACGCCCCATCAGAATCACTTTGTTTTCGCCACGTTTCCACATAATACACCTCATATATTTGATGTTTATCAGTAAAAAATGGGAGGATTAAGGGGGATTTCTCCCCCTCTTTATCAGTAAAACTTCACGTTCGATTTCAGGGCTTTTTCAAAGTCTTTTACAAAGGAATTTGCAAAAGTGTAATCACGATGAATAAGCTGTTTTGTTTTAGGATTTCGCCACTCAACCTGCACTGATTCGGCTGAGTATTCAATCACCTCGATTTGATTTTTTACACCGAGATAATCAGCAATTGCCATTACGGCATTCACTTTTTTTTGGTCTGCTTCTTTCATTTCAACTCCTTCGCCAGTCGGGGCGCTACCGCGAAAGACTCAACTGCCTTTCGATGTAATAATTATACGTCTAATGAGCCATTTTATCAACTCATCAGGCGTATTTTTTTATTTAATTTTGTTCAAATATGAACATTTATTGATGCTAAATATCTAACATAATGGCTTGAATTTGGCCTTGTTGTAGGTGATCCGGTAGTCTTTGCACTTCCCGTTCTGCCGCAGGAACTCCAGCGAGACAACGTTAGCAGCGGCAAAATTGATGCACATAATGCTTTCCAGCGCCTCGAACAGGTCGGCCCCATTGGCAAGCGGAAACCACAGATCGTTGTCGCTACCGCTTAATTTTTCATGCAGACAGAAATGCACAGCACGCACGCCGCCAAATTCCGTAACCAGCACCGTATTGCTGGCGCGAATATCAGTTAGTGTTAACATTTTTCCCCCTGTCAGTATTGGCCCCCTCGCGGGGGCCGCCGTTTCAGTCAATCGCGCGGTAAATCAAACCGGCTTCGGCGTGCTGGTCGGCATATAATTTGAGTTTTTCCTGCTGGGTGATCAGCATGTCGCAGATGTGCTGATAGCCTTCTTCATGTGCGTGCCAGATCATGCGGTTCAGGGTGAACAGGGTCAGCACGATACCGGTAGCTTCTGCGGACAATTCCCCTTCGAACCAGTTACCGCTAACCGATACCGTGAAGCGCTCTGCGCTCAGTGGGTACATGAAGCCGCTACCGCAAGACAGTTCGACGAACTCCCAGGAACCGCCTTGATAATCGGCGCAGAGAGAACGTGCGTGGTTGTAGACACCGGCCTCACCTGTGAGATACCAGGCGCCGAACAGGCGTGGCAGAAAGGCCATGCGGCGGTTATTGGGGATAATGCGTGCAGTGATGGCGGGTTGATTCAGTTCAGTAGACATTTTCTGTACTCCTGCGCCAGTCGGGGCGCTACCGTCGAAAGACCGGATTGCCTTTCGATGTGATTATTATACGTCTAATGAGCCATATCAATCAAGCAAAATATTCCCGCCTGCCTGAATATTTTCAGGCGGTAGAACTCTTTCCCCTGTCCATTTTTGGGGGCAGGATCACGCCTGCCCCCTTCTGATTCACATGATTACTATGACTTTGTTTCAGCGTTAAAGTGTACGGCTGCGATCCTGACCAACGGGATCACCGCGCTTTCCTCATCGAGCACACGAAAATTTATCGCTTCCCCCAGGTGCATCAGGTTAGCGATAAAATCAACGATGATTTCGGAAACCGGGTGTCCGTCGCAGTCCTGCTCATTCAGGCGCGCAAACAGCGCCAGCGCCTTAGCGGCCTTGATTGCCCGCTCTTCGTTTTCTTCGTCCATACTGCCGAAACACCATTGCCCCTTTTCAATCAGGGCCAGCGTGTCGTAATAGGCTTCATTCTGGGACATGTTTTTTCCTCCTGCGCCAGTCGGGGCGCTACCGTGAAAGTTCGCTGCGTTACTGCATGAATTAGCCGTTAATCACCTTCGTGATGCACTCCAGCGCCTCAGACTCCTGCGGATAAAGTCGGCGTGCAGCTCCTTCACCAGACTGGATTTCTTCCAGCCGGATAAACTGCGCCGCCAGCGCCACGACTTTTTGCAGCGCCTCGGCATTGACCTCTATCTTTCGATCGCGGGCGGCATCTTCGCGCACCTGCTTTGCCAGGCTCCAGACGGTATCTTTTCCGACGCCATAACGGCTGTGTGAACTGCATTCCGCGATTTCTGCCAGAACGGCTTCGGCCTCATCGTCAGTGAGGTCCATATCACTGGTGCAGTCATGGACATCTTCAGCAGTCCAGATCAGAAGGCTGATCCGCTGCTGTGGTTCAAAACTATCGAGAAGCCTTGCGCAAATTTCATTTACGTTACCGTGCATTTTAAAACTCCTGCGCCAGTCGGGGCGCTGCCGCGAAAGACCGGATGCCTTTCGATGTGATTATTATACGTCTAATGAGCCATATCAATCAAGCGATTTTTCACGCTCATAGCTGCTACAGGCAACGCTGTAGCCGTTTGCATCCAGTTCTGAAGGCCAGTCGTCACGCCCGCAACCTGACAGCAGGCAGGCGCTGAGGTGCCCAGGGCGATAGTCGAGATGCTGGCATGAGGCGCAAAGGTCATCATCTGAGATTGAGCGGCCTGCACAGATAGGCGGCGCGCCATCAGTGGGAATTTCTCGAATATGCAGCGTTGTCACTTTTTTTACTCCTGCGCCAGTCGGGGCGCTGCCGGTTAGCGATGCAGGGGGCTGTCGCCCCCTGCGGCGGTTCAGTCCTTACCCTTATCCTTCATGACTTTAATCAGCCCGGTAATGGCTGTAATGAGGGCGGCCACGGCCGTGATAATCTGAGGGAGGTTATGGAGGATTTCAGAAGAGGTCATAATGCACCTGTAAGGCTGTTTAGGAAGGTACTGATTTGAATCAGTAAAAACATTATACGTCTAACGAGCCATATATGCAAGCAAAAAAACGCCCCTCGTAGGGGCGCTGTGATTATTTTACATACTGCCAGACATGCGGCGGGATCTTATCCCAGATGCGTCCCGATGCCAGCTCTGCGCGGCGATGGTCGGCGGCAGCCTCAAAAGCCTCGGTGTCCTCCGGCGGCACCTGTCCACGATCCCGCATGGATTCGTACATTTTTTCCAGTGTGTCCGGGTTACGACTGCGCCGAAAACGGAGAAGGTAAAAACGCCTCCGCGCCTGATAAACTGTTTCCGCCATGTATCTGCGTCCTGAGCGCCTTGTTATTTCGCATAGTATTCACGTTTTGGTTGAATAAGTCTTCGACTATACGCCCCTTGCGGGGCGTAGCAGGCGGTCAGCCCCAGGTGCTGTAAAAATGGCTTTCGTTAGGATCGGTCTTATAAGCCTGTTCGTACTCGTCAATGCTGACAGACGGATGCTCATGGTTTTCACAGATACGACGGGTCACGGGTTCGCCTTTAAAGTCGTTCAGTACCGGCTTTAATTCGCCAGACATTGCACTGTCTGCTTTCACCTGCTGCGCAGCGATACGGCGCAGTACGGCGGTTTTCTTACCGCGCAGGGCGATCACCTGATAAAAACAGGTATTTGTCTGCTCATAACCCCAGCTGGAAACAAAAACATCACCAAGAGAAACGGAGCCGTTACGGAACTGAAGGGATTGAATAGCCATGTTTATTACTCCTGCGCCAGTCGGGGCGCTACCGCGAAAAGCCTCATTGCCTTTCGATGTAATTATTATACGTCTAATGAGCCATATTAATCAAGCAATAAATACATGCCCGGCATGATTTTCTCAGGCCGGGGAATACTTCCTTTCCCTGTTTATATTTCAGGCCGCAAATGCGGCCTGCCGTCTGCATTACACGCGAGGGGGTAACATTCCGGGATAGTGACTGGCAACCAGATTATTGATCTTCTCAACCAGCTCCGGGCGTTTAAACGTAATGTGCGCGCTGCCCTTTTTGTAATATCGCACGCTGAAGTAATCACACTCGAACACCTTACCGTTGAACTGGTTTTCACTGAAAAAGGCATCCAGTTTGGCACCGTCAGAAACGCGGTAATCAGGCACGTTACGCCCGTCCAGCACGTAGAACGGCCGCGCCAGATCGTCAATTTTGGTGTGCCCGTCTGAGCTGAAGCGCACCCAGCCACTGCGCCAGACATCGAGCAACGGCGCGATGATGATACGCTTGCCAAACATGCAGGGGTTATTGGTTTTATAATCCCACGACAGGGATTTAAAGATATCAATCAGCCCTTGCGTGAAAGTATCGGCCTTGCTTGCGTTCAGGTGCCGGAACGTACTCATAACGTTCTCCAGCGTTATCGGCGGCATTTCTTCGCCTGCCACCTGCCGATCCCATTCCTGACGTTGTTTGTTGCTCATCAGCGTATACATGCCGGTTTCCGACATCAGCCGATCCCAGATTTTTCCGTCGATAACGCGGGAAATAGCCGTTTCGGCCTGGTCTGGTCTGGTGTCGCTCCATTTGATCGCGCTCTCTACGGCTTTGTCGTAGTCATACAGGTACTGACAGCCTCCGGCCTGCTGCATCAGATCGCGCGCTTTTCGCAGCTTGTCTATGCCGTCGAGATAGACGCGAATACCTTCATTCCGCAACGAGATAATGCGCTCAATAGCAATGGACGGGATCACTTCACCGCCATGCTGGCAGGACATCAGATCGACCGACGGGAGAGTTTTTTCAGATGACATTTCAGACTCCTGCGCCATGCGGGGCGCTACCGTAAGGGGTGAACAGGGCTGGCAATGCCAGCCCATCAATGATTATTTGCAGCGCTGAAGCAGTTTACTGACCTGCTCGGCCAGCGCATACGTGGACGCATACGGGCCACTTAAACGACGGTTAGGGATTTCGTTGAGGGCATACAGGCACGCCTTCAGCAGCGCATCTTTCTGCGTTTCCAGTTCAGCTTTAAGCTGGGAGGGGGTCAGTGCTTTACTCATAATTTGTTACTCCTGCGCCAGTCGGGGCGCTACCGCGAAAAGCCTCATTGCCTTTCGATGTGATTATTATACGTCTAATGAGCCACAACAATCAAGCGTTATCTGATTAATTTTCTTTGTTTTTTCCTGGACTCCTTTCCCTGTAAATTTTGCTTTTCAGATCCCCATCAGCCCGATGAAGGTGCTTTGCCGGCATGGTGCAGGGGTTCAGGCATCAGACACTAGCGATAGCCCGAAACCCCGCAGGGGGTTCGGCGGAGCTGCCAGGCTTTGCCTGGCTAGCGGAGTGTGGCTGACGACTGCCCGACGGGCAGGAGCCGAAGGGGCCCAGAGGTGTTTTAGTACGGCAGGCCTGCCAGAAAACGCCGGCAACTGAGCAGAAATGAACAAGGAAGACACGCTGTGCGGGCGTCAAAATTAAGTAACTGGCAGACACCAGGGCGGGATCACATCAGAAAGAGCCAGAATAGGGGGCAGGACTCGTCAAAGTCATAAAAACGATGATGGGTACAGTTTTTTTAAATGCGCGCCCAGAGAGCGGCTCAGCGCGTTTCAGGGCAATACGGGTTCGATGCCCGTATTGCCCTGCAGGCGGCAACCACCGCGTCAGCCTTCAGCCCCGGCCAGATATCCGATACGTACAGGAAGCACGTTTGCGCGTCGGTGTTTTGCGCTGCTATTTCCAGATCGGCGGTAAGCCGGCATCGATGCAAAGGACGCACCAGACGGAATACGCGATGTCACTTTCTCCGTTCACCCAGCGGCGCACCGTTCTGCCGTTCACGCCAACATGTCGCGCCAGCCCCTCCTGACTCAGGTTGAGCACATTTTCCAGCAGATAGCGGAGTTCATCCCCCGTCGGCGGGGTCCATTTATCAGCGGGACGGAAACAGCTTTCGCGGATCGCGCCCACGTTAAGCGGCACGGTATATTTATTGCCCATAGCAAGCCTCCAGAGCCGGCCGCACCACTGTGCGGCCGCGGTTATCAAATCAGACCATGTTCAGCAAAAGAGTAAATATCGCTGCCGCCCACAATCAGGTGATCGAGGACTTTGACATCAACCATCCCCAGCACCTGCACCAGACGCTCGGTGATCAGCTTGTCAGCCTGGCTGGGTGCAGTGTTAGCGGAAGGATGGTTATGCGCCAGTACCACGGCGGCGGCATTATGATGCAGGGCGCGTTGCAGGACGATACGCGGATGAACGGTGACGCTGCTGATAGTTCCCTTAAACAGTTCTTCAAACGCAATCACGCCGTTGTGGCAGTTAAGAAAGAACGCGCAGAATGATTCGCGTGGTTCTGCAGCAAGACGAAACCGCAGTAAGGAACGCGCGGCGTCGGCGCCGGTGATAAAATCCGTTGTGGTAATTTTACCGGCAATAATGGCGTCCGCCTGGCGGATAATGTTGAGTTCTTCTGCTGAAAATTTCATATATTTCCCTCGTTAGGGGACCTGAGCACCATGCCCGGCCACAAATATATAATAGGACATTTTGTCCTAGATGTAAATACAGTGATATATAAAAAAGCCCGATTTAACGGGCTTTTATGGTTTATTTCTGTCCCCCTGCAATAACTTCCAGTTCCGTCTCTGAAAGCATAATTTTCAGGCAGGGTTTGGTACGGCTGAGAAGTTCAATCGACCTCGGATCGAGCTCCAGGGATTCGCAAAAATCATCTCCGCCACAGGCACCACGCATCCGGTCCCAGAGCTCGTCAAAATCCGTTGTATCCGGATTGAAACCATTGGCGTAACAGACATTGTGCATCCCATTACTGTTTTTCTCACCTTTCGCCGCCATCACATACACGCCATGATCTTTGACAAATAGAAGCGGGCAATTAAAACGCTTAACTTCAGCAATAACGACGTTGAGCATAGGATCAGTAAAAACAAGTTCTGATTGCATGGTCATAGTGTATTTACTCCCTGAAAGCTATTTGTTGACCGCAGCGGCGGTGAGAATGTCAGAAAGCGACCCCAGCAGATATAATTCGGTGAGCTCGCCTGTTTCATTCAGAAGAAATAGCCCTGCAGGTCGGCCATTATGAAAAATAATGGCTTCATGCGATTGATGTAATTCACACTGACACAGCGAGAAATAAATAAGTGACCATTCAGGGGAAATAACGGTTTTATTGCCATATTCCCGGATATAGCGGGCAACATCAGCCTGTTGCTGAGAATTGAGAGCAGTCATAAGGTGACTCCTGCGCCGGTCGGGGCGCTACCGTCGAAAGACCGGATTGCCTTTCGATGTAATTATTATACGTCTAATGAGCCATATAAATCAAGTTAATTTTGTTATTTTCCTGATTTAAGGAGACTCTTTCCCCTGTAAATTTTGCATCACAAGCGCACCGTTCGGGCGCTGCAGGCGAATAATATCGTTCTGGCGAGCGTCTTTTTCCCGGATGATCCGCCAGGTTTCGGTGACGGCGCCGGCTGGCTGATACAGTCTGACCTTCACCTCGGAACGCTCTGCAGACAGCACAATGCAGCCTTTCTCATCTTGTGCAGCTGCGTGCCGGGCTTCATCTTTTTCCCGCGGGCAGTCATCAAATCCTGATATTCGGACCGGGTGGCCATCGATATCAACCTGATAGCCGGGCGAAATCACGGGCACGGGCTGTGGCACATTCGGGAAATAATCAGCCAGATCACACCCTGTCAGGGCTACGGGCACAAGGCAGGCATACAGCATTAACATTCGGCGTGTGGTGATCATAAAGGGTCCTCTCTGGTCGCCGCGGGCCTTATTTCGCCTTCTCAACCAGCTGCAGTGACGGATGCTCACCGGCCAGAAGTAACAGGAAATTGAATTCCCCGGTCTTGAGCTTTACGCCGCGCTGAGCAGCCTTTTCTTTGGTCTGCCATGACGCCGGTTTATAGCCAAACAGCGCTGCAATTTCAGCGTGCTTCAGCCCCAGCGCCAGACGCAGGCGGCGAACGTCTTCGGCCGTGGCGGGATCTTTGACCATATCATCCGGACTGAATGCCCTGTTCAGGCGGTAATCAGGATGCACGCCGGCGATCAGCATCAGCATGTTATATTCGCCTGGGCGAAGACTGGTCTTGTTGTACTGGCTGAGATCGTCGCTGATAGCTTCCTTACGCTGCCAGGCGCGCAGTTCGTACCCCATGACGGCCCCTAATGCGGTTTCAGTCATGCCCATTTTTTCCCGGAGCGCCTTCACTGTTTCCGGCTGCGGAACGACGCTAACCATCTTAATCATTACCCTTCTCCCAGAAGTCTGAATTCAGAAAAATTTTCACCTGGCGTGTGCGGGGATAGTCCTGGTGCTTCAGCCCCTCCCGCGTGTCAGACAGGTACTGCGTTTCCTGCTGCACCTTGTTGATTTTGCCATTCCATTTGCGGGCCAGCGCCCGGTAACGCCCGTTCTCCAGCTGATAAACTTCAAACGTATACTTGTTCGGACCGCTCCAGCCTTCGTTGTAATAGACCTGTTTCATAGGATCTGCCTGATCGATGCGCCCCGTAAACATGACATCCCGGCTGCATTGCCTGAACCAGTAACCGCGGGGCATAGCCGGTGGCCGGTCGCTTATTTCCCGTCTGGATAGCGTGCCGAAAGGCTGTGAGCGCAGGTGACAACCTGATCTCAGGTCAATCGGGCATGACGTGTTGTGCAGGGACCAGCGCCGCTGCCGCAGACAATGGCTCAGGGTGATCACAGGAACGACACGGGAAACGAACAGGGGGAATGATTGCATGGTTTTACTCCTTCGCCAGTCGGGGCGCTACCG
>NZ_JAGRQY010000059.1:0-30068 GCF_018223905.1 Klebsiella sp. 28 | reverse complement strand
ATGATAGGCTATCTCTGTCAGGAACGAAAATAAAGGATGATCAACCGTGAAAAAAATCACTACGCTAGCCGTTTCTCTGCTGACCGCCGCCTGCATGTCCGCTGGCGCATTGGCCGCAGACCAGCCGCTGGAAAAAGTCGCGCCGTTCCCGAAAGCGGAAAAAGGCATGAAGCGTCAGGTTATTCAGCTGCCGCAGCAGCAGGATGAGTCGGCGCTCAAGGTTGAGCTGATGATCGGCCAGACGCTGGAAGTCGACTGCAACCATCATCGTCTCGGCGGGGAACTGGAAAGTAAAACCCTGGAAGGCTGGGGCTATGATTACTATGTCTTTGAGAAGCTGAGCGGCCCGGTATCCACCATGATGGCCTGCCCGGACGGCAAAAAAGAGAAGAAATTTGTCACTGCCGGCCTCGGGGATGACGCCATGCTGCGCTACAACAGCAAACTGCCGATCGTGGTATACACGCCGAGCAATGTCGATGTGAAATATCGCATCTGGCGCGCCGACGAGACTATCAGCAACGCTGTCGTCCGCTAAGGCGAACAGCGCAAACGGCAATAAAAAACGGCAGCCCGCAGGCTGCCGTTTTTGTCAGAGCGTTTATCAGAGCGCGATATCCGCCATCGGCTTGCCGCCGCTCAGCGGCTTCAGCTCCGCCTGCGGCACCTCATCCACCGCCCCGGCTGGCTCATATTTCAGTTCCAGCACTTCACTGGTCCACGCCAGCGCTTTCTCGATCTCCGCCGGGTTGCCGTCAAGACGAATACCGTAGGTTGGGATGATCGCCTTCAGCTTGGCCTGCCATTCCGGCGAATTGACTTTATCTTTAAACACTTTCTCCATTAGCTGCAGCATGATAGGCGCCGCGGTGGAGGCCCCTGGCGACGCGCCGAGAAGCGCCGCGACGGTGCCTTCATCATCGCTGACCACTTCGGTGCCCAGGCGCAGTACCCCGCCCTTCTTCGCGTCGCGCTTAATGATCTGCACGCGCTGACCGGCCTGCCACAACCGCCAGTCCTCTTTCCGCGCTTCCGGATAATATTCGCACAGCGCGGCCAGACGATCTTTATCTTTCTGCATCACCTGGCTAATCAGATATTTTACCAGATCGAAGTTGTCCAGGCCGACGTTGAGCATTGGCAAAATATTTGAGGTATTCGTCGAGGCCAGCAGATCCCACAGCGAACCGTTCTTCAGGAAACGGGTCGAGAAGGTGGCGAATGGTCCGAACAGCACCACGCGTTTACCGTCGATAATACGGGTATCGATGTGCGGCACCGACATCGGCGGCGCGCCCACTTCGGCCTGACCGTAGACCTTCGCCAGATGGTGGTTCACCACCTCCGGATTTTCGCAGACCAGGAACTGGCCGCCGACCGGGAAGCCCGCATACTCTTTGGCCTGCGGAATGCCGGTCTCCTGCAGCAGGGTCAGCGCTGCGCCGCCGGCGCCGATAAAGATAAATTTAGCTTTAATGACCCGCTTCTGACGACGATTGTCGGCATCCGCCAGGGTGACCGTCCAGCTCTTGTCGGCGTTGCGCTTGAAGCGACGCACCACGGTGCCCAGCTGTAGGGAGAAATTATCATGCTTTTGCAGACCGGCGATCAGCTGGCGGGTAATTTCACCATAGTTGACGTCGGTTCCCACTTCTGAGCGAGTGGCGGCGACCTTTTGCAGCGGGTCGCGGCCTTCCATCACCAGCGGCGCCCAGGCTTTGATCTGCTGATGGTCTTCAGAATAGCGAATACCGCGGAACAGTTCACTTTGCTGCAGCGCCGCGTAGCGCGCACGGAGGAAGTTGACGTTATCTTCGCCCCACACAAAGCTCATGTGCGGCACGCTGTTAATGAAAGATTTTGGTTTGTTCAGGACGCCGCGCGTCACCTGATGCGCCCAGAACTGACGCGAGATATGGAAGGCTTCGTTGATGTCGACCGCTTTGTCGATATTGATGCCGTTGGCGGTCTGCGGCGTGTAGTTCAGCTCCATCAGCGCCGCGTGGCCGGTACCCGCATTATTCCACCCGTTTGAGCTCTCTTCCGCCACGCTGGACATCTGCTCAACCATGGTAATAGACCAGTCTGGCTCAAGCTCCTGCAGCCAGGTTCCCAGTGTGGCGCTCATAATGCCGCCGCCAATCAACAATACATCCGTCTCTTGCTCATGGCGGGTGTTGGTCCGAGTGCTGTTGGGACCAACCGCCTGTGAGCGTGGTACGGCCATCTTTTTATTCATCGGATTTGAGCCTTACTTTACTCGCTGTTTTTATTTAGCGCAGGTGATACGATTCTCACCCCTCACGTTACCACCGAAGCTCAAAAATTTAAATATTGTTTAAATTTTAAGTTCTGTTTTGAGATCCGTTATAAAAATGTTTAATAAATGTATACACCAAATCACTTTTTGTACTGGTGCGCTGACAGATTCCGCGCTATCATCCCTGGTTTTGTGACAGACCGCACGGAAGCAGGGCCTGACACCGCTCTCTCTTTTTTTATAAGCTGCGAACTTTTTTTATGCCCCCAGTTTCTGACCCCGCCGCTTCCGGCAACCTGCGTCCCATCCTCCGCTCCCCGTCTTTACTGACGCGCGAAGTGCTGGCCGGCGTGCTCACCGCCCTGGCGCTCATCCCTGAAGTGATTTCGTTTTCAGTCATTGCCGGCGTTGACCCGCAGGTAAGCCTGATTGCTTCGGTGGTGCTCTGCCTGGCGATGTCAGTCTTCGGCGGACGCCCGGCGATGGTCACCGCCGCCGCGGGCTCGGTGGCGCTGGTGATTGGCCCGATGGTGCATCAGCACGGCGTGGGGTACATTTTACCGGCTGTCATTCTGGCGGGTATTATTCAAATTTTGTTTGGTCTGTGCGGCATGGCGCGCCTGATGCGCTTTATTCCCCCGGCGGTGATGACCGGGTTCGTCAACGCCCTTGGGATCCTGATTTTCTTTGCTCAGGTGCCGCATTTCTGGAGTCGACAACCGCTAATCGTTGGCCTGTTCGTCCTGACGCTGCTTATCGTCCTGTGGGCGCCGCGCGTTATTAAGGCTATCCCGGCGCCGCTGATCGCCATCGTCGCGCTCACCCTCTATACCGCGACCACCGGCCAGCAGCTGCCGACCGTCGGCGATGAAGGGTCAATGAGCGGCGGCCTGCCGGGGTTCACCGCCCTGACCGTTCCCCTGAACCTGACCACCCTGCAGATAATCTGGCCGTGCGCCCTCAGCATCGCCTTTGTCGGCCTGATGGAGTCCTTGCTGACGGCTAAGCTGGTGGATGATCTCACTCATACCTCGTCGAACAAATCGCGGGAAAGCGCCGGGCTGGGTATCGCCAATATCCTTGCCGGCTGCTATGGCGGCATCGCCGGCTGCGCGATGATCGGCCAGACTATCGTGAACGTGGAAATGGGCCGGGCCCGCAGCCGCCTCTCAACGGTAATCGCCGGCCTGGTGCTGCTCCTGCTGGTGACAGCGCTCAGCCAGGTGATGGCGAAGATCCCGATGGCGGTTCTGGCCGGGGTGATGGTGATCGTGGCGGTGAAGACCTTTAGCTGGCACAGCATTCGCCCGGGCGAGCTGGCGCGTAATCCGTGGCCGGAAACGCTGGTGATGCTGGTGACCGTCGCCGCGACGGTGGGAACCAGCAATCTGGCGATCGGTGTGCTGGCGGGGATTGTCGCGATGGCGATCATCCCCCGCCGCCTGCGGGCAAAAGCGCAGGCTACATCAGAAACAGCGTCGCCAGACCCAGAAAAATAAAGAAGCCGCCGGTGTCGGTGATGGCGGTGATCATCACGCTGGAGCCGACCGCCGGGTCGCGCCCCAGCTTCACCATGACCATCGGGATTATCACGCCCATCATCGCCGCCATCAGCAGGTTGAGCATCATGGCCAGCGTCATCACCCCGCCGAGCTGCGGATCGTCATACAGCCACCAGGTGATGGCCCCCATAATCCCGCCCCACACCAGACCGTTAATCAGGGCGACCCCCATTTCACGCAGGATCAGGAAGGTAAAGCTGCCGGGCTGGATCTGCTGCAGCGCCATCGCCCGGACGATCATGGTGATCGTCTGGTTGCCGGTGTTGCCGCCGATGCCGGCGACGATCGGCATCAGCGAGGCCAGCGCCACCAGCTGTGAAATGGTGTGTTCGAAGCCGTCGATGACCCGGGAAGCAATAAACGCCGTACACAGATTGACCGCCAGCCATGCCCAGCGGGTTTTCACCGCTTTGCTGACCGGGGCGAAGACATCCTCTTCATCGCTCAGGCCGCCCATCCGCCGCAGATCGTTATCGGTTTCTTCATAAACCACATCGACGATCTCATCGATGGTCAGGCGCCCGATCAGCTTGCCGTCGGCATCAATGACGGCGGCGCTGAGCAAGTCATCACGTTCGAAGGTGCGCGCCACCTTCTCCGCCTCTTCGTGCGGCTGAAAGGTGACCGGGTCGCCCTCCATCACCTCCCCCACCCGCTTCTGCGCATCATTGAGCAGAATGGTCTGCAGCTCCAGCTCGCCGAGCAGCAGCTTGTTACGGGTGGTAACGAACAGCTTATCGGTGTTTTCCGGCATTTTACCGAGACGCCGCAGATAGCGCTGCACCGCCGCCAGGGTGGCCTCCGGTCGCACCGTAATGACCTCAAACTCCATGATCGACCCGACGCTGTTGTCGGCGTAGCGCATAATCTGGCGAATACGGGCGCGCTTCTCGGCCGGCAGGGTCGCCAGCAGCCGTCCGGTCAGGTTGCGCGGCAGATGCTGCAGCAGGTAAACCTGTTCATCGATATCCAGCGGCTGCATGGCCTGCAGCAGCTCGGGGTCGCTCATCTTGTCGATCAGGTCGCCCCAGACGTTCTCTGAGGCCTCCAGCAGCAC
This sequence comes from Klebsiella sp. 28, assembly GCF_018223905.1. Classification (NCBI taxonomy): domain Bacteria; kingdom Pseudomonadati; phylum Pseudomonadota; class Gammaproteobacteria; order Enterobacterales; family Enterobacteriaceae; genus Klebsiella; species Klebsiella sp. 28. Next base: position 25,189 of record NZ_JAGRQY010000059.1, on the reverse strand, counting down.
TTCGCCGCGTTTATCGTCGGGCACCAGGCACCATAGCGCGGTGCGGGCGTCATAGGGAAGCGCTTCCAGCGCATCGGCGAGATCCGGCGGCGGCAGATGCGAGACCAGCATTTCCACTTCGGCCAGGTCATCGGCCAGCGTCCCTTCATCATAGCGCTCAGCCAGCGTCAGTTTGCCCAGCAGCGCGGAAGTCACCGCTTTATCGGTGCTCAAGAGCCAAATCAGACGGGCGCGCTCTTCGTCACGCAAGCGGGCGCTTTTTTTATGCAAAACGGACATCGATCGGGCAATCCTTTTGAGAATGGTGAGCCGGCCTGCGGGCCGGAAGCCTTAAGCATAGCGCGAGGAGGGGGAAATAATAACCGTCAGCGATGTAGACGCTGAAAATTTCAGCGGCGCCCGGGCTTTTCCGGGCGCGCGTTGTGAATCAGGCCGTACGGGCCACCGCATCGCGGGAAGCCTGTTCCCGCTCTTCGCCGGTAAGTTCGGCGAGCTGGCCAGCGCGCATCTCCAGCAGACGATCGGCGTGCTGGAAGTAGTGATCGTCATGGCTGATGGCGAACACGGTTTTGCCCATCTGCTGCATCAGCGGCAGCAGGACCTGGTAAAACTCGCGGCGGAAATGCGGATCCTGATCCGCCGCCCATTCATCCAGCAGAATGATGTCCCGGGACTCGGCCAGCGCCAGCAGGAGCGCCACGCGCTTCTTCTGCCCTTTCGACAGCCGCAGGTCGGCGATTTTTCCGTTCTCCAGCTGCAGCTTGTGGGCCATTTGCAGACGCTCCAGCCATGTCGCCACCAGCGCCGGATCGGCCTCCTCGCCCTGCGGCCCGAGCAGGCGGTCAAACAGCCAGACGTCGGTAAACACTGCGGAAAACAGTTTGCGGTACTCCTCTGGCCTCTCCGCCGCCAGCGGCTGGCCGTCGACGAGGATCTGACCGGATATTGGCTGGTACAGGCCGGTCAGGAGCATCGCCAGCGTTGACTTGCCGCTACCGTTGCCGCCTATCAGAAACACCAGCTCGCCGCGCTTCAGCGTCAGATTAAGCGGCCCTACCGCAAAGCGCTGGTCCGGATAATGGAAGGTGACATCGCGCAGCTCCAGCGTCTGCCAGTCAGGATGCGCCTGCGGCCGGGGAAAGTCGGCCCGGTACGGGGCGAGGGAGAACTGACGCAGCTTGTTAAACGCCACCTGGGCGCTGAGCAGCGTGGGCAGCGCGCCGACGGCGGAGAGCAGCGGCGTGCGCAGAAACAGCAGCGTCAGGGAATAGGTCGCCGCCACGGCGGTATCGGCCCAGCCGAGGCTGTTGGCCATCCAAAACACCAGCCCGATGGCGCCAAGCATCATAATATTCGACCAGTTGACCGCGCTGAGGTGGAAGGTATCGGCGCGAACGATATGGTGCCGGTACTCCCGGGCGTCCGGGAGGTAGAGCTGGTTAAACACATACTCCGCGCGCTCGCGGTTGAGGGTCAGCTCTTTACGCCCCTCCAGCACCGTCTGATAGTCGTGATACAGTTTATCTTCCGTTTCGCGCAGGCTGGCCATATGTTTGTACACCCGCGAGACCAGCACAAAGCCGCCCCAGATGGTGAGCGCCATCCACAGCGCCGTCACCAGCATCATTTTTCCTGACAGCCAGGCGAGGTAGGCCGCGGAGCCGAAGGTGAGAATGATCCCCTGCACCAGCTCCGGCAGGCGCACAAAGGCGATGGTGATATTGCGGATATCGCTGGTCAGCCCGGCAAGCAGCGACGCGCTGCCGATCTTCTCTACTTGTTCAATCTGGGTATCGAGGATGCGTTTAACAAACTCACCGCGCAGACGATAGACAAAATGGTGGCCGAGGGTGGTTAGCGCCAGCTGCGAGCCCAGGGTCACCGCCATCAGCAGCCCCAGCAGACCAAGAAACTCCGGCAGGACCCGCAGCGAGGTATCGACAGCGGTAATCAGACGCAGGTTAATGAAAGCGATTAAGCCGATACCCAGCGCGGCGCTGAGCAGGCTGAGAGCAATAACGCCCAGAAACGGCCAGCGGTACTGGCGCCAGACGAGAGAGAGAAGTTCCATAACAGGCTATCCGCAAAAGCAAAACAGCCAGCAGTTTAAACGGCTCGCCGATGACATCAAGAATAATTCTTATTTTAATACTGGCGACCGCCCGCCTGTCGGAAGGTGAGATTGTAACGACAGTCGCCCGTTTTCGGATGATGCCCCGCTTTCAGCGGCTGAATGCCATGATAAAACAGGCGCGACTCGCCGCCCCAGACCACCACATCGCCATGCTCCAGCAGCAGCCGCTGCAGCGGGTCGCTGCGTTGCAAGCCGCCAAACTGAAAGATGGCCGGCAAGCCCAGCGAGACCGAGACAATCGGCGCCCGCAGATCCTGTTCATCTTTATCCTGATGCAACGACAGTTTTGCGCCAGGACAATAGCGGTTAATCAAACAGGCGTCGGGGGAAAACTCCGGATAGCCGCCGGCGGCGGCGGCCGCCAGCGCCAGTTCATGAAAGACGGCAGGCATCGGCGGCCAGGTTTGATCGGTTACCGGGTCGACCGGGGCGTACAAATAGCCGTGGCGATCGGTAGTCCAGCCCAGCGCGCCGCAGTTGGTCATGGCGACCGACATGGTGTACCCGCCCGGCGTGACCATCTGGCGAAACGGCGACTGACTGGCGACGTCGGCTATCGCCTGCAGCAGCGCCGGGGCGCGTTCGCGGGCAAATCGCCGCAGCACCACCGCGCCGGGGGCCAGCGGCTCCTGCCACGGTGGGGTATCGCTAAACAGATCGAGCATTACTCCTCCTCATGTTGGGCCTCGCGCGCCAGCAGCTGCGCTTTTCGCGCCGTTCCCCAGCGATAACCGGACAGGGTGCCATCTTCACGCACCACCCGGTGGCAGGGAACAATCACCGCCAGCGAATTCGCCGCGCAGGCGCCGGCCACGGCTCTTACTGCCCGCGGCTGGCCAATATGCTCTGCCACCTGGCGGTAGCTGCGGGTCTCGCCCACCGGGATCTGCCGCAGCGCCTGCCAGACCTGCAGCTGAAACGCGGTGCCCTGCAGATCCAGCGGCAGCGATACCGGCCGCCGGCTGTCGTCGAGGTGGGCGAAAATCTCGGCCATCTGCTGACAAAAATCAGGGTCGCCTTCACGCAGCTCGGCATTGGGAAAGCGCCGGCGCAGGTCGTCGAGCAATGCCGCATCGTTATCACCCGGCAGCACCGCGCAGACGCCGCGCTCGCTCTGCGCCACCAGGCAACGACCCAGCGCGCAGTCGCCCGTGGTCCAGGTTACCACGGTGGCGGCCCCGCCGCGGCGAAACTGGCTGGCGGTCATCCCTAACGCTGCGTCGGCCTGGCGATAATAGCTGCTGCTGTCGGGAAAACCAGCCGCCAGCGCGGCGCGGGTCACCGGTATCCCCTGCTCCAGCGCTTCCCGCAGGCGCTGCGCCCGCCACGCTTGTTGCCAGGCTTTAGGGGTCATGCCGGTGACGGATTTAAATAAACGGTGGAAATGAAACGGGCTCATCGCCAGCTGGCCTGCCAGCGCCTCGAGGGTCAGGGGCGCGTCCTGCTCCAGCAGCCGACAGGCCTGCGCCACTTTGTCGACCCTTTGCTGCTGCGGGTAGTCTTTATCCGGTTGGCAGCGTTTGCAGGGGCGGAATCCCGCCGCCACGGCGGCGGCGACGTCGGCAAAAAAGCGTACGTTTTCTCGCCGCGCGCGCCGCGAGCGGCAGGAGGGACGACAGCAGATGCCGGTGGTCAGTACCGCAAAGACGAACTGACCATCGGCCCGGGTATCACGTTCGCAGACCGCCTGCCAGCGGCGATCATCGGTATCGGCAACTATCGGTTTCATGACGGGTCTCCAGCTGTAAGTGTACCCTCAGTCTGTGGTAAAGCCCGCAGTAAAAAACCCGCAATCTTGCTTTTTAATTTTTCTCGCCGACAAGGAAAGTGCGGAACTGCGGCGACATCCAGGTTTTAAAACCCTCTCCTTCTTTAACGATCATGTAGACCGCCAGCCCCTCCTCGCGCACCACCTGCTGCGCTTTTTCCGGCCCCAGCACCATCAGTCCGGTATCCCAGCCATCCGCCTCCAGCGCTGTTGGCGCAATGACGGTCACGGAGACCAGCTTATGGGTTATCGGCTGCCCGGTCTGCGGATCGATAACGTGCGAGATGCGTTTGCCATCGAGTTCATAGTAGTTGCGATAGCTGCCGGAGGTGCTGATGCCGTGCCCATTGATGTCGACAATCGCCTGAACGGCGTTTTCGCGGTCGGTCGGTTTCTGGATCGCTACCCGCCAGGGCTTGCCTTCGCCGTTCATCCCGCGGCTGACCAGCGCCCCGCCCACCGACACCAGATAGCGGGAGATCCCCTCCTGCTCCATCAACCGCGCGAGGTGGTCGGCGGCATAGCCTTCCCCCACGGTGGAGAGGTCGACAAACAGATCGGGAATATCTTTTTGCAGGAACTGCCTGCCGCTCTGATTAATAACCTGCAGATGCTGCAGGCCGGTGCGCGCCTTCGCCGCGGCTATCGCCTCGGCATCCGGGGTGGTGACCGGCTGTTTATCCGGGCCAAAGCCCCACAGGTTGACCAGCGGCCCTACGGTAATATCCATCGCGCCGTGCGTTTTGGCGCCAATCCGCAGCGACAGGGTGACGATATCCGCCATCGCTTCGCTCACCGGCCAGGGTTCGGTAGTGGCGGCATGATTGAAGCGCATCAGCGCTGAGTCGTTTTTCCAGGTCGACAGCAGGCGATCGTCGGCGTCCAGCTGGGCCTGAACCTTGGCGCGCAACGCCTGGGCCTTTGCCTCATCCACGCCAATGACGCTGACCCGCCAGAAGGTGCCCATCGTTTTGCCATCCAGCACGGTGGCCGTCGCGGTGGGGGTCGCAGGAGTGGTAGCTGAATCGCAGCCAGAGAGCAGAACGCAGGCGCCCAGCAGCGCGGCGCGAAAGAAAGTCATATCCATTAATCGAGGCTCCTCTTACCAGGGCGACAAGAGTATACCAGCGAGGTTAAACCGGACATAAAAAAAGGCGCCAGAGGCGCCTTTTTGTTATGCAGCTTGCAACTTAGAACTGGTAAACCAGGCCCAGTGCAACCACGTCGTCGGTAGAGATACCGGCGTTGCGGGTGAAGCTGTTGTCGTCCAGCAGGTTGATTTTGTAGTCAACATAGGTGGACATGTTTTTGTTGAAGTAGTAGGTCGCGCCAACGTCAACATATTTCAGGATGTCCTGGTCGCCGTAGCCGCGCTCCAGATCCTTACCTTTAGACTGCAGGTAAGCCACAGACGGACGCAGACCGAAGTCGAACTGGTACTGAGCAACCACTTCGAAGTTCTGCGCTTTGTTTGCAAAGCCCAGGTTTGCAAAGCCCAGGGAACCGGCGCGAGTTGCGTTGTAGGTCTGGGTGTACTGAGAGGCCAGGTAGATGTTGTTGGCGTCGTATTTCAGACCACCGGTGTAGGTTTCAGCGTTGTCGCCACGACCCAGTGCCGGAACACTATTCTGCTCGTCGGTACGTTTGGAGTGAGAGTACGCGAAACCAGCGCTGATGCCATCCCAAATATCGTAGGTCAGAGAGGTGCCGAAGCCGTCGCCGTTCTGTTTGCTCCAACCACGACCGTTGTTGGTCGCGCCTTCGCCGCTGACGCTGCCGTTTTTACCCTGATACTGCAGAGCAAAGTTCAGGCCGTCAACCAGACCGAAGAAATCAGAGTTACGGTAGGTTGCAACGCCGTTAGCACGGGACTGCAGGAAGTTGTCAGAACCGTAGGTGTCGCCGCCGAATTCCGGCAGAACGTCGGTCCAGGACGTTACGTCGTATACTACGCCGTAGTTACGACCGTAGTCGAAAGAGCCCGCGTCGCCAAATTTCAGGCCTGCGAATGCCAGACGAGTCCATGCCTGATCGCTGGAGCTTTCAGTGTTGTTCGCCTGAACGTTGTATTCCCACTGGCCGTAACCGGTCAGCTGGTCGTTGATCTGGGTTTCGCCTTTCACGCCTACACGCATGTAGGTCTGGTCGCCGTCGACGCTCTTGTCGTCAGAGAAGTAGTGCAGACCGTCAATTTTACCGTACAGGTCTAATTTGTTGCCGTCTTTGTTATAAATTTCAGCCGCATTTGCTGCGCCTGCTACCAGCAGAGCCGGTACCAGGAGGGACAGTACTTTAACTTTCATGTTATTAACCCTCTGTTTGTTATATGCCTTTTATTATGCCACTGCTTACTGATTACCCTTCTAATCAGTCGGCTATTTCATTGTGCTGCAAAATGCAGAATAATCCAATAAGAATATGATACTAAAACTTCTAAGATGTTTCAAAGTTCCCACAAGATGTTTCAATTTGTAAATTTAGCGGAACTTTTTTCACCGCAAAATGGTCAGGGAAATACGCACTAATCATCAAAAAAAATATTTAACCTTTTATAATCAAAGCGATAGACAACAACATATCTATAGCACTGAATGGTAAAACAAAATGATCATTGGTGGCTAAAATAAGAGTCGCTATCATCATTAACTTTATTTATTACCGTCATTCAGTTCTGAATGTCTGTTTACCCCTATTTCAACCGGATGCCTCGCATCCGGTTTTTTTTACCCTTCTTTACACAACTTTAATTTATCTGTGCTACGGCTAATGATTCCCTAACGACTATTAATCAATTAGGCCATCAGTGGTGCATATTCTGCCAATGTCTTGTTATTTCGTGCGATTCTTCCCTTTTGTTTCCGTCAATATCGTCGCCGGTTAACCTTCCCGGCGCGGTTTCATTTACGCTTCGTTTCTAAGATAATTCCTGGGCGGCATCGCACCGCTGGCGCCAATCTGTAGTATGGATTTACGCCATTAGCCTTTATACTGCCAGCAGCATCTGCTTTGTTGCCAGTTACTCTGGCGCTACATCCTGTTTACAAACAATGATGAGTCGTTCAGCCACAAGATGACCCCGAAAAAATTCTCCCTGATCCCCGGCAACATCAGCCGCTTCTTCATTTTGATGGTTATTGTCCTGCTGGCGACAATGGGGGTGATGATCCAAAGCGCCGTCAATGCCTGGCTGAAGGAGAAAAGCTATCAGGTGGTTGATGTCTCCCACGCTCTGCACCAGCGCATTGACGCCTGGCGCTATGCCACCTGGCAGATCTACGACAATATCGCCGCCACCTCAGTCAACACCGCAAGCGGCGGTCTGCAGGAGACGCGTTTAAAACAGGACGTTTACTACCTGGAGAAACCCCGGCGTAAAACCGAAGCCCTGATCTTTGGCTCCCATGACAGCTCCACCCTCGAAATGACGCAGAAAATGTCCGATTATCTCGATATTTTGTGGGGCGCGGAGACCATTCCGTGGTCGATGTACTATCTCAACGGCCTGGACAATAGTCTGATCCTGGTCTCCACCCTGCCGTTGAAGGACCTCTCTTCGAGCTTCAAAGAGTCAACGATCAGCAGCGTCGTGGAGTCACGGCGCGCGGAAATGCTGCTGCAGGCTAATACCCTTGATGAGCGCGAGACGTTCTCGCCGCTGCGCCATCTCGCCTGGCAGAACGCGCACTATTTTACGTTACGCACCACCTTCAACCAGCCCGGACACCTTGCCACGGTGGTCGCCTTCGACCTGCCGATTAACGATCTGATCCCGCCCGGCATGACCATCGACAGCTTCCGTATCGAGCCTGACCCGTCGCAAAATCTCGCCACCACGCCGGATAAAGAGAGCGCCGATCATATCGGGATCACCTTTAACGGCATGCAGATTGACATCGCCACCGACATCAGCACCACCGGTATGCAGTTGCTGTGGACGGTACCAATGAACACCATGCTGCTGGAGTCCATGCAGAACATTCTTCTGCCGCTGCTGCTCAACATTGGTCTGCTGGCGCTGGCGCTGTTTGGTTTTACCACCTTTCGCCACTATAAAGGACGCAGCCATTCGTCTGGCGCCGGGCTCCCCTCCGCCGCCAACAGCGAACTGCGTCTGCTGCGCGCCATTAACGAAGAGATTGTTTCTCTGCTGCCGCTGGGGCTGCTCGTTCACGATCAGGAAGCCAACCGAACGGTTATCAGCAATCCAATTGCCGACCATCTGCTTCCGCACCTGAATCTGCAGAACATCACCAATATGGCGGACCAGCATCAGGGGGTGATCCAGGCCACCGTCAACAATCAGCAGTATGAAATCCGCCAGTATCGCAGCCAGGTAGCGCCGCGCACCCAGATCCTGATCATCCGTGATCAGGACCGCGAAGTGCTGGTTAATAAAAAGCTCAAGCAGGCCCAGCGCTTGTATGAGAAAAACCAGCAGGGACGGGCCGCCTTTATGCAGCACATCGGCAGCGCCCTGAAGCAGCCCGCGCTGACGCTGGCGGCAGAGGCGGCGGCGCTCAGTAGTACAGAGAATCGGACGCTGGCCCAGCATGCCGATGAGCTGGTCAAACTCATCGATGACATTCAGCTCGCCAATCTGCTGGAAAGCGATGCCTGGAAAACCAACCAGACGTTGTTCTCGGTGCAGGAGCTTATTGACGACGTCGTGCCGGAAGTGCTGCCGGCGATGAAACGCAAGGGTCTGCAGCTGCTCATCAACAATGCGCTCCCGGCCGGCGAGCAGCGCTATGGCGACCGTGAAGCTCTGCGGCGCACGCTGGTGCTGTTAATCCAGTATTCAGTGACCACCACGCCTATCGGCAAGATCACCCTCGACGTCTGTCAGGATGAGTCGGCCAGCGATCGCCTGACCTTCCGCATTCTGGATACCGGCAACGGCGTCTCGGCAAACGAGATCGACAATATGCACTTCCCGTATCTCAACGAGACCCAGAGCGACCTGTACGGCAAAGCAAACGCCCTTACCTTCTGGCTATGCGACCGCATGACGCGCAAGCTGGGCGGGCAATTGACCATTAAAGCCCGGGAGTCGCTGGGGACGCGCTATACCCTGCATCTGAAAATGCCGGCCAGCGAAGAGGCGCCAGAGGCGGGAGAGCATTTGCTGGATGACGTTATCGTCCTGCTGGATGTGACTTCCAGCGAAGTGCGGCGGATTGTCACTCGCCAGCTGGAGAGCTGGGGAGCGTCCTGCATCACACCGGACGATCGGGCGACCAGTCAAGCCTTTGATCTTTATTTAACGGATAATCCGTCTAATCTTACTGCTTCAGGCTTGCTTTTAAGCGATGATGAGGTCGGGATACGCAAGATCGGCCCGGGCCAACTGCGGGTCAACTTTAATATTAGCACGGCGATGCAGGAGGCTATCCTGCAGCTTATTGAGCAGCAGCTGGCGGAGGAGGCGGTTCAGCCCGTCACCTCAGGAAACGAGAGTAACGCCGAACTCCATGCCAGCGGCTATTACGCACTGTTTGCCGATACGGTACCGGATGATGTTCAGAGATTGTATACTGAAATCGAAGCGGGCGATTTTGCTGCTCTGGCGCAAACCGCCCACCGCCTCAAAGGGGCATTTGCTATGCTTAATCTGATACCCGGCAAGCAGTTATGTGAAACGCTTGAGCATCTGATTCGCGAAAAGGATGCGCAAGGCATAGAAAAATATATCAGCGACATTGACGCTTACGTCAAGAGCTTGCTGTAGAAGGTAGCCTTATACATGAACACTATGAACGTAATTATTGCCGATGACCATCCGATCGTACTGTTCGGTATTCGTAAGTCACTTGAGCAAATTGAGTGGGTGAACGTCGTTGGCGAGTTTGAAGACTCCACGGCTCTTATCAACAATCTTCCGAAGCTGGACGCCCATGTGCTGATCACCGATCTGTCCATGCCCGGTGACAAATACGGCGACGGGATCACGCTGATTAAATACATCAAGCGCCACTTCCCGGATCTGTCGATCATTGTTCTGACCATGAACAACAATCCGGCGATCCTCAGCGCGGTGCTGGATCTGGATATCGAAGGGATCGTCCTCAAGCAGGGGGCGCCGACCGACCTGCCAAAAGCGCTGGCCGCGCTGCAGAAAGGGAAGAAATTCACCCCGGAAAGCGTCTCTCGCCTGCTGGAAAAAATCAGCGCCAGCGGCTATGGCGATAAACGCCTGTCGCCGAAAGAGAGCGAAGTACTGCGCCTGTTCGCCGAAGGTTTCCTGGTAACCGAGATCGCCAAAAAGCTTAATCGCAGCATTAAAACCATCAGCAGCCAGAAGAAATCGGCGATGATGAAGCTGGGCGTCGAAAACGACATCGCCTTGCTGAACTACCTCTCTTCCGTCTCGCTGAGCGCGACGGACAAAGAGTAATCTCTTCGCCCTCTCCGTCTCGCCCCGGCGAGACGGAGCTCCCCATTATTCCCGCCCTTTACGCACCCGCGCCGCATATACCGTCAGCGTTTGCTTCAGTACGTCGAGGGTGACCGGCTTGGACAGACAACTGTCCATCCCCGATTCCAGACAGCGCTGCTTCTCTTCCGCCAGGGCATTGGCCGTTACGCCAATCACCGGCAGCGTCAGGCCAAGCTGACGAATGCGCTGCGTCAGGCGATAGCCATCCATATTAGGCATGTTGACGTCGCTGAGCACGATATCGATGTGCTGCTTGCTGAGGACGTTGAGCGCGTCGATCCCGTCGTTCGCGGTCACGCACTGGTAGCCGAGCGAACCCAGCTGATCCGCCAGCAGGCGGCGGTTGATCGGGTGATCGTCGACCACGAGGATCATCATGTCGTCGTTATTGCCGGCCTGCGCCTCCGGGGCCATCAGCGCCGGGCTATTTTCCGCACTGGCGAGCGCAACATGGAAAATACGCCCCAGCAGCGGCAGCAGTTCGTGGGGAGTCGTCACGCTGTGCAGCCATTCGCCGGCGGACCGCTCCTGCGGAATACCGATATGCCGGCGACAGAAGATGACCATGGCCCTTCCCTGCCATCCGCTCAGCGCCTCATCGTCAGTGAGTAAGACATCCTCGGCGTCCGGCGTTTCGCCGGCATGGCGGCGGACCGTCAGGCCGTGGTAGCTGAGCAGCGAGGTGACGAACATCGCCAGCGAAGTGTTATGAATCGCCAGCCAGCAGGTCTTGCCAGCGAAACCGTCTCTGCTCACCGGTGAGGTATTCTGCACGCCATACAGAGGAATACGGATGGTAAAGCGGCTACCCATCCCCGGCTCGGTTTCCACAGCAATATCGCCATCCATCATGCTGATCAGTTTTTCACAGATCGCCAGGCCAAGGCCGGTGCCCTGAAAATTGCGCTGCACGCCGGTCCCCACCTGAAAGAAAGGATCGAAGAGGCGCAATACCTCTTTCGCCGGGATCCCCTCTCCGGTGTCGCGAACGCTAATCTGCAGATAATCCCCCGCGCACTGGACGTGCAGGACAATACAGCCGGTATCGGTGAACTTTATCGCATTGCTGAGCAGATTTGAGATCACCTGCTGCAGGCGCATCGGGTCGCCGGACATTTGTTCCGGAACGTCCGGCTCGATAAAGCAGTACAGGCCCAGCTGCTTGCGCACCACCAACGGCAGATAGTTAGCGGAGATATGGTTCATGACTTCGCGCGGAGAGAACTCCCGCGGCTCGATCTTCAACTGCTCGGACTCGATTTTCGAGAAATCAAGAATATCGCTGATGATTTTCAGCAGCAGGCTGGAGGAGTTGTTCATCGCCGTCACAAGGCGATCGACGCCTTTCGGCAACGCTTTGGTCTGCAGCAGATCGAGGTTACCGATGATGCCATACAGCGGGGTACGCAGCTCATGGCTAACGGTCGCCAGGAACATCGATTTCGACTGGCTGGCCTGCTCCGCCGCCTGGGCCATCTCCTGCAGCGACTCCTCCATTTTCACGCGGGCGGAAACGTCCACCAGCACGCAAATGGCGACGTTTTCATTGCGATAGCGTGAATGAACAAAGCTAATCTGCAGGTTGGTATGGTTGCTGGTCAGCACGTCGACAAAATTGACCTGCTGGCCGCAGATGATCTGCGTCAGCCGCTGGCGGTCCTCGTGGGTCAGCATGTTCAGGTAGTTGTGCGCCAGTTCATTACTGAGAATATTGGTCCCGTCGGCAGTGCGCAGAATACAGATCCCTACCGGGGCAGAAGCCACAATTTTGCGGTTGAACTGCTCGTGCTCTTCCAGGCGCTGGGCGTCATTCTCCGCGGGGATAAAAATGCGCCGCTCATACATCCGCGCCAGCGCGAACAGCATCGCGCCGCTGAGGATATTAAGAACGATAGCATTGATGATCAGCATACGGATCCGCTCCAGCACCTGATCTACCGAGACGGAATAGACGATGCTCAGGGAGGACGGCGAGAGGCTTTTTTTCAGTACCAGCTCGCGGAAACCCGAACTGTAGCCAAACCACATCCGCTCCTGCATCCACTTCGCTTCGCTCTGGATTTTACCTTCCGCACCGGCCAGCGAAATCAGCGGCTGGCCGTTATCGTCAAAGATCGTCACGCTCATCGGCAGGCTGCCCGGCGTAAAGAAGCTTTCCATGCGGATGGTCTGCTCCACGCCCAGCATCGCCTGCAGGCGATTGGCCATATAGACCGGCGTCAGGGCGTAAAAATAGCCCACCCCGGGGCGAACGCCCTGGCTTATCCAGAACAGGTTGTTGCCGCGCTCATTTTGCGGCGCGTTGCGATATTGCTCTATGCGCTGATGCAGGACTTTCAGCGCCTGATCGCGCTCAATCGGCACGTCCCGCAGGCCAAAGTTGGCCATGCAGAGGTTATCGCTGCCGATGAGAAAGATGCGGTTAAGGTCGTAGGCGGCAGTAAAATTATCCCGCCAGTAGCGCATAAACCATGCCAGCGACTGCAGCGAATTACGCCAGGTGGCGCTCATCGCGCTGCAGTCGGAATCGGGGTACAGGGGTTCAAAGTTGGGCACCGCCATATCGCCGTTTTGCCCTTGCGCTACCGCGTCCCCTGCCGACAAGCGATTACCGGCGACATACTTCAGCTCTTTCATTACATCCGCGGTACGCTGGATATAGCGCTGGGCCTGATCGGCGTTGAGATTAAGCTCCTGATGGATTTCGGCTTCCCGCTCGTGCAGCGCGTTGACGATATAAAACACAGAGACAAACGCAATAAGCAGCCACAGCAATACCGCCAGCGCTCTGAACAGATAACGTGAAACCTTCAGGGTTGTATGAAAAGAGGCAAGATATTTCAATGTGGCGATGCTCGGCCGTCAGGGACTCAACAGAATGCGGTTAAGGTAGCGGTAAACCGGCTTTGCCGCAATGTTAATGCAAAAAGGGCCGGGAAAATACCCGGCCCTTCCAGAACATTTACCTCGGACGATTATTCTTCGTCTTCGGCGATGTCGTCATCGGTATCCGCTTCCGGGGCGATATCGTCATCGCCTTCTGCCGCGCTACCGTCGATGGCATCCAGCTCTTCATCATCCACCGGCTCAGCCACGCGCTGCAGACCTACCACGTTTTCATCTTCCGCGGTGCGAATGAGGATCACGCCCTGGGTGTTACGGCCCACGATGCTCACTTCGGAAACGCGGGTACGCACCAGCGTCCCGGCGTCGGTGATCATCATGATCTGATCGCAGTCATCCACCTGCACGGCGCCGACCACGGAACCGTTACGCTCGGTGACTTTGATCGAAATAACGCCCTGGGTGGCACGCGACTTGGTCGGATACTCCGCCGCCGCGGTACGTTTACCGTAACCGTTTTGCGTCACCGTCAGGATCGCGCCTTCGCCGCGTGGAATAATCAGCGAGACGACGCTGTCGTTTTCCGCAAGCTTAATACCGCGTACGCCGGTGGCGGTACGGCCCATGGCGCGAACGGCGTCTTCCTTGAAGCGTACAACCTTACCGGCCGCGGAGAACAGCATCACTTCATCCTGACCAGAGGTCAGATCGACGCCGATCAGCTCATCGCCTTCGTTCAGGTTGACCGCGATGATACCGGCGGAACGCGGACGGCTGAACTCGGTCAGCGCGGTTTTCTTCACGGTACCGCTGGCGGTCGCCATAAAGACGTTGACGCCCTCTTCGTACTCGCGGACCGGCAGGATGGCGGTGATGCGCTCATCGGCTTCCAGCGGCAGCAGGTTGACGATCGGCCGACCGCGCGCGCCGCGGCTGGCTTCCGGCAGCTGGTAGACCTTCATCCAGTACAGACGGCCGCGGCTTGAGAAGCAGAGGATGGTGTCATGGGTGTTAGCCACCAGCAGGCGGTCGATAAAGTCTTCTTCTTTAATGCGCGCTGCCGATTTGCCTTTACCGCCACGACGCTGTGCTTCGTAGTCGGTCAGCGGCTGATATTTCACATACCCCTGATGCGACAGGGTGACCACCACATCTTCCTGGTTGATCAGATCTTCGATGTTAATATCAGCGCTGTTGGCGGTGATTTCGGTACGACGTTCGTCGCCGAACTGGTCGCGGATCAGCTCCAGCTCTTCGCGAATCACTTCCATCAGACGGTCGGCGCTGCCGAGAATGTGCAGCAGCTCTGCGATCTGCTCCAGCAGCTCTTTATATTCGTCGAGCAGTTTTTCATGCTCAAGGCCGGTCAGTTTCTGCAGACGCAGATCCAGAATCGCCTGAGCCTGCTGCTCGGTCAGATAGTATTTACCGTCGCGTACGCCGAACTCTGGCTCCAGCCATTCCGGACGCGCGGCGTCATCCCCGGCGCGCTCCAGCATCGCCGCGACGTTACCAAGATCCCACGCCTGGGCAACCAGCGCCGTTTTCGCTTCTGCCGGGGTCGGCGCGCGACGGATCAGTTCGATAATCGGGTCGATGTTGGCCAGCGCAACGGCCAGCGCTTCGAGGATATGCGCCCGGTCGCGCGCTTTGCGCAATTCGAAAATCGTACGACGGGTCACCACTTCACGGCGGTGGCGTACAAACGCGGCGATGATGTCCTTCAGGTTCATGATCTTCGGCTGACCATGGTGCAGAGCTACCATGTTGATGCCGAAGGAGACCTGCAGCTGGGTCTGGGAATAGAGGTTGTTAAGCACCACTTCCCCTACCGCATCGCGCTTCACTTCAATCACGATGCGCATCCCGTCTTTATCAGACTCGTCACGCAGCGCGCTGATGCCTTCCACGCGTTTTTCTTTGACCAGCTCGGCGATTTTCTCGATCAGGCGCGCTTTGTTCACCTGATACGGAATTTCGTGCACGATGATGGTTTCGCGGCCGGATTTCGCGTCCACTTCCACTTCCGCGCGCGCGCGAATGTACACTTTACCGCGACCGGTGCGATAGGCCTCTTCGATGCCGCGACGGCCATTGATAATGGCGGCGGTCGGGAAATCAGGGCCAGGAATATGCGCCATCAGCCCTTCAATGCTGATGTCTTCATCGTCAACATACGCCAGACAGCCGTTAATCACTTCCGTCAGGTTATGCGGCGGTATGTTGGTGGCCATCCCTACGGCGATCCCGGAGGCGCCGTTCACCAGCAGGTTAGGAATTTTGGTCGGCATGACGTCCGGAATACGCTCCGTACCGTCATAGTTGTCGACGAAATCGACCGTCTCTTTTTCAAGATCGGCCATCAGCTCATGAGCGATTTTCGCCAGACGAATTTCGGTATAACGCATCGCCGCGGCGGAGTCGCCGTCGATGGAACCAAAGTTACCCTGGCCGTCCACCAGCATGTAACGCAGCGAGAACGGCTGCGCCATACGCACGATGGTGCCGTATACCGCGTAGTCGCCGTGCGGGTGGTATTTACCGATTACGTCACCAACGACACGGGCTGATTTTTTATAGGCTTTGTTCCAGTCATTGCCCAATACGTTCATGGCGTAAAGTACGCGACGGTGTACCGGCTTCAGGCCATCTCGGACATCCGGCAGCGCACGGCCAACAATGACCGACATCGCATAATCCAGATAAGAGTTCTTAAGCTCTTCCTCAATGTTGACCGGTGTAATTTCTCTCGCAAGGTCGCTCATCTAACCGCTATCCCTCTACTGTATCCCGGATTCAAAGGTCGCAAATTATAACACAGCCGCGCTAATAGAGGTAAAGCAATACGGTTTATTCATGGCGCGCTGCTGATATACTCGCAGGTCTGAACAGAAAAGGAGTAAAAGCGCCCATGAATGCCGAAAAAACGTCGGTAGCCCCTAATGTCGATCATGCTGAAATCGCCAAATTCGAAGCCGTCGCCTCGCGCTGGTGGGATCTGGAGGGCGAGTTCAAACCGCTCCACCGCATCAACCCGCTGCGGCTGGGCTATATTGCCGAACGCTCCGGCGGCCTGTTCGGTAAAAAAGTCCTCGATGTCGGCTGCGGCGGCGGCATCCTCGCCGAGAGCATGGCGCGCGAAGGCGCGACGGTCACCGGGCTGGACATGGGGGCCGAACCGCTGCAGGTCGCCAGGCTGCACGCCCTGGAGAGCGGTATTCAGGTAGACTATGTTCAGGAAACAGTTGAGGAACATGCCGCGAAGCACCCGCAGCAGTATGACGTTGTGACCTGCATGGAGATGCTGGAGCACGTCCCCGACCCGCAGTCGGTGGTGCACGCCTGCGCGCGGTTAGTGAAGCCCGGCGGCCAGGTCTTCTTCTCCACCATCAACCGCAACGGCAAGGCCTGGCTGATGGCGGTAGTCGGGGCGGAATATGTCATGAAGATGGTGCCCAAAGGCACTCATGATGTGAAGAAGTTTATCAAGCCGGCCGAGCTGCTGGGCTGGGTAGATCAGACAACTCTGAAAGAGCAGCATATCATCGGTCTGCATTACAATCCGCTGACCAATACCTTCAAGTTAGCGCCGGGGGTTGATGTTAACTATATGTTGCATACAACCGCCAAACAGGACTGAGGTCAGCACCTCCGCTTATGATGATTGCGCGGCATCAAGCCGCGTGATTATTTCTTCCGATGAAGAAATCAGCACTCGATCAAATTTTCATTTTTTTTTCTGTTTTATTGACTTCTTCTCCAGGCCTTATGCGACGTGGACTTGCGGATTATTACCCTTCCGCAACCTCAATTTAACGTCAAAATCAACCCTTGTACTCAAAAGATTCCTTACTAAAATACTCACCATATAGCGTTTCTTTTATCGACAACCCCCTACATATAGTATTTATCCACAGAGTTAGTCACAACGGCCTTCTGTGGATAAACGGGGGATATTTTCTTTCACGGACAGGTAAAATCCACATGAATCAGAGTCTGCTGGTGACAAAGCGCGACGGGACCACCGAGCGCATCAATCTCGACAAAATCCATCGCGTACTGGATTGGGCGGCAGAAGGACTGAATAACGTTTCGATTTCCCAGGTAGAGCTGCGCTCCCATATCCAGTTCTATGACGGCATCAAAACCGCGGACATCCACGAAACCATTATTAAAGCCGCTGCGGATCTGATCTCCCGCGACGCACCGGATTACCAGTACCTCGCCGCGCGTCTGGCGATTTTCCATTTGCGTAAAAAAGCCTTCGGTCAGTTTGAGCCGCCGGCGCTCTACGATCACGTGGTGAAGATGGTCGAGAAAGGTAAATACGATCATCATCTGCTGGAAGACTACACGGAAGAAGAGTTCCAGCAGATGGACGGTTTCCTCGACCACTGGCGCGACATGAACTTCTCCTACGCAGCCGTTAAGCAGCTGGAAGGCAAGTATCTGGTACAAAACCGCGTCACCGGCGAAATTTATGAGAGCGCGCAGTTCCTCTATATTCTGGTCGCCGCTTGCCTGTTCTCGAACTATCCGCGCGAAACGCGTCTGGACTATATCAAGCGTTTCTACGACGCGGTGTCCACCTTTAAAATCTCGCTGCCGACGCCGATCATGTCCGGCGTGCGTACCCCAACCCGTCAGTTCAGCTCCTGCGTGCTGATCGAGTGCGGCGACAGCCTGGATTCCATCAACGCCACCTCCAGCGCGATTGTGAAATACGTTTCCCAGCGCGCCGGCATCGGCATCAACGCCGGGCGCATTCGCGCGCTGGGCAGCCCGATCCGCGGCGGCGAAGCCTTCCACACCGGCTGCATTCCATTCTACAAGCATTTCCAGACCGCGGTGAAATCCTGCTCGCAGGGCGGCGTGCGCGGCGGCGCGGCAACCCTCTTCTACCCAATGTGGCATCTGGAAGTGGAAAGCCTGCTGGTGCTGAAAAACAACCGTGGTACCGACGCCAACCGCGTTCGTCACATGGACTACGGGGTACAGATCAACAAGCTGATGTACACCCGTCTGCTGAAAGGCGGCGATATTACCCTGTTCAGCCCTTCCGACGTCCCGGGCCTGTATGACGCCTTCTTCGCCGATCAGGACGAGTTTGAGCGCCTGTACACCCAGTACGAGCAGGACGACAGCATTCGCAAGCAGCGTATTAAAGCCGTTGAGCTGTTCTCGCTGATGATGCAGGAGCGCGCCTCTACCGGCCGCATCTATATCCAGAACGTCGACCACTGTAACACCCACAGCCCGTTCGATCCGGTAGTCGCCCCGGTGCGTCAGTCTAACCTGTGCCTGGAGATTGCTCTGCCGACCAAACCGCTGGAAGATGTCAACGACGAAAACGGCGAAATCGCGCTGTGCACCCTGTCGGCCTTCAACCTCGGGGCTATCGACAGCCTCGACGAGCTGGAAGAGCTGGCGGTGCTGGCGGTGCGTGCTCTGGATGCGCTGCTCGACTATCAGGATTACCCCATCCCGGCGGCTAAACGCGGTGCGATGGGGCGTCGTACGCTGGGTATCGGCGTGATCAACTTCGCTTACTATCTGGCGAAGCATGGCAAACGCTACTCCGACGGCAGCGCCAACAACCTGACGCACAAAACGTTCGAAGCGATTCAGTACTATCTGCTGAAGGCCTCTAACGAGCTGGCTATCGAGCAAGGCGCCTGCCCGTGGTTCAACGAAACCACCTATGCGCAGGGCATCCTGCCGATCGATACCTATAAGAAAGATCTGGACGGCATCGTCAGCGAACCCCTGCACTACGACTGGGAAGCATTGCGCGAATCCATTAAAACCCACGGTCTGCGCAACTCCACGCTCTCCGCGCTGATGCCGTCCGAGACCTCGTCGCAGATCTCCAACGCCACCAACGGCATTGAGCCGCCGCGCGGCCACGTGAGTATCAAAGCGTCCAAGGACGGTATCCTGCGCCAGGTGGTGCCGGATTACGAAAACCTGCAGAACGCCTACGAGCTGCTGTGGGAGATGCCGAACAACGACGGTTATCTGCAGCTGGTGGGTATCATGCAGAAGTTTATCGACCAGTCGATCTCTGCCAACACTAACTACGATCCGACGCGCTTCCCGTCCGGAAAAGTGCCGATGCAGCAGTTGCTCAAAGACCTGCTCAACGCCTATAAATTCGGCGTCAAAACGCTGTACTATCACAACACCCGTGATGGCGCTGAAGACGCCCAGGATGACCTGGCCCCGTCCATCCAGGACGACGGCTGCGAAAGCGGCGCTTGTAAGATCTAAGGTATTTTTGCCGGGTAACGCTACGCTTACCCGGCCTACGTTTGTGTAGGCCCGGCCAACCCATTCCCGCCGGGCAATACAGTTCAACAGGACTCACTTCAATGGCATACACCACTTTTTCACAGACGAAAAACGATCAGCTGCTGGAACCCATGTTTTTTGGCCAGCCGGTTAACGTGGCCCGCTACGATCAGCAAAAATACGACATCTTTGAAAAGCTGATTGAAAAGCAGCTCTCCTTCTTCTGGCGCCCGGAAGAGGTTGACGTTTCCCGCGATCGCATCGACTACCAGGCGCTACCGGAACACGAAAAACATATTTTCATCAGCAACCTGAAGTACCAGACGCTGCTCGACTCCATCCAGGGCCGTAGCCCGAATGTGGCGCTGCTGCCGCTGATCTCCATCCCGGAGCTGGAGACCTGGGTAGAAACCTGGGCCTTCTCCGAGACCATTCACTCGCGTTCGTACACTCACATCATCCGCAACATCGTCAACGACCCGGCGACCGTGTTCGACGACATCGTCACCAACGAGCAGATCCAGAAACGTGCGGAAGGCATCTCTCACTATTACGATTCGCTGATCGAGATGACCAGCTACTGGCATCTGCTGGGCGAAGGCACCCACACCGTCAACGGCAAAACCGTGACCGTGAATCTGCGCGAGCTGAAAAAGAAACTCTATCTGTGCCTGATGAGCGTTAATGCCCTGGAAGCGATCCGCTTCTACGTCAGCTTCGCCTGCTCCTTCGCCTTTGCCGAACGCAAACTGATGGAAGGCAACGCCAAAATTATCCGCCTGATCGCCCGCGATGAAGCGCTGCACCTGACCGGCACCCAGCATATGCTGAACCTGCTGCGCTCCGGCAGCGACGATCCGGAAATGGCGGAAATCGCCGAAGAGTGCAAACAGGAGTGCTATGACCTGTTCGTGCTGGCGGCGCAGCAGGAGAAAGAGTGGGCGGACTACCTGTTCCGCGACGGCTCGATGATCGGCCTGAATAAAGATATTCTCTGCCAGTACGTCGAGTACATCACCAATATCCGCATGCAGGCGGTGGGCCTCGATCTGCCGTTCCAGACCCGCTCCAACCCGATCCCATGGATCAACACCTGGCTGGTCTCCGACAACGTTCAGGTGGCGCCGCAGGAAGTGGAAGTCAGTTCTTATCTCGTCGGCCAGATCGATTCTGAAGTCGATGCCGACGATCTGAGTAACTTCCAGCTGTAATGAAGCGGATCTTCCTGAAAATCTCTGACACTCGCCTTGAGTGTCAGGATGAACACCCTTCCCTGCTGGCGGCGCTGGAGTCGCATAATATCGACGTCGAATATCAGTGCCGCGAAGGCTACTGCGGCTCCTGCCGCACGCGCCTGGTCTCCGGCCAGGTTGACTGGCTGACCGAGCCGCTGGCCTTTATCCAGCCGGGGGAAATTTTGCCCTGCTGCTGCCGGGCGAAAGGCGATATTGAGATCGAGATGTAGTCTTGTCAGGTGGCGCTACGCTTACCTGACCTACTGTTCCAGGACCGACCGTTTACGCACTGCCGCCCTGGGCTGCTGAAACTGCCGGTGTTGACGGCCTCAAAATCGCAGAGACGTTCCCGGAAGGCCGGGGCAGCCCGCATGGATGCGGGCTGAGGGCCGTGTTTTGCATGGACGCTACCTCGGCCCGACCCGAAGCCTGCAGGGATAAGTCGAAGGGACCGCGCAGCCGCGATTTTGCTGGCCGGAGCCCGGGGGTACAGGGGGAGGCGGCGACTGGCCTCCCCCTGTGCGCTCCCTGCGCTATGAAAGGCATAACGCAGGGAGCGCAATCTTCCAGGAAATAACATAGAACAAACGTTATTCCCGGGTCGAAATCGTTGCACGCCGAGAACAGTGTCAACAAAACCGCAGTTCGTACGCCGGGTAAGGCGTAGCCGCCACCCGGCTTTTTACTGTTTCGCGTCCAGGAACTGCACCGCTTTATCCGGGAAATCGGTAAATAAGCCGTCGACGCCCGCCTGGTTATACAGCACGTCATAGAGCTGATTAACGTTAGTCGCGTACTCCGGCAACTGATCCGCGCGCACGGTGTACGGATGCACCTGCAGATGGCTGGCATGCGCCTCTTTCACCATCGCCGTCAGCTTCACCGCCCCCGGCTTCGAGCCTTCCGCTACCAGCATATGGTAATCGGGGCCGATACCGTCCGCGTACTGCGCAATCTGCGCCATCGCCCCTGGCTTGAACATCCAGTCATAGCTGTAGTTCACCCACTTACCATCGGCCTGTTTCTGCTGGGTTTCATTCCAGTCGGTATAGGCGATGAGCTGCACCAGATTGAGATCCATCCCCATCTTCGGCTCCAGCTCATTTTTAATGCGTTTGAGCTCGTTGGCGTCAAAGCACTGCAGATAAACCTTATCCTGCTTGCTGGTATAGCCATATTCCTTCAGCACCTTCAATGTGCTGGCGGCAATATCTTTGCCTTCCTGGTGGTGGAACCACGGCGCTTTGATTTCCGGGTAGATACCGATGTTTTTGCCGGTGGAATGGTTCAGCCCCTGGACAAACTCAATCTCCTCTTCAAAGGTATGAATACGGAAATCGGATTTGCCCATCGGGAATCGACCGGGATAGGTTTGCACGTTCTTACCATTTTTCGGCTCAAAACCTTCGGTGAACTTCAGCGACTTAATCTCGTCCAGGGTAAAGTCGATGGCGTAGAAACGGCCATCTTTACGCGCCCGCTGCGGGAAACGCTGCGCAACGTCAGTCACCCGATCGAGATAGTGGTCGTGTAACACCACCAGCCGGTCGTCTTTGGTCATCACCAGGTCTTGCTCAAGGTAATCCGCCCCCTGAGCGTAAGCCATCGCTTTCGCCGGCAGGGTATGTTCCGGCAGATACCCGCTGGCGCCGCGGTGGGCGATGACCATTTTATCAGCCGCTGTCGCGCTGAAGCACAGCGCCGAACTGGACAGAATCATTCCGCTCATCAGCGCGGTAAGTTTCATTTTCATCGCCGCTCCTTAGGCTTGTTTCAGCTGTTGGTGATGGCGACGTTCACCGAGCATCACGATAACCAGCAGGATAACCGCCAGCACGCTGCCGCCGATCATCACCATAAAGCCGCCGTCCCAGCCGAAGAAATCGACGGTGTAGCCGACGATAGCGCTCGCGGCCACGGAACCGCCAAGATAGCCGAACAGGCCGGTGAAGCCCGCGGCGGTCCCGGCGGCTTTTTTCGGCGCCAGCTCGAGGGCATGCAGACCAATCAGCATCACCGGGCCGTAGATCAGGAAGCCAATGATGATCATACAGGCCATATCGACGCCCGGATTACCCGGCGGGTTCAGCCAGTAAACGACAGTGGCGATGGTCACCAGGGTCATAAAGAACACGCCGGTGGCGCCGCGGTTGCCTTTAAACACTTTGTCCGACATCCAACCGCACAGCAGCGTGCCCGGGATCCCCGCGTACTCGTACAGGAAATAGGCCCAGGAGGATTTATCCAGCGCGAAGTGTTTAACTTCTTTCAGGTAGGTCGGCGACCAGTCGAGAATGCCGTAGCGCAGCAGATAAACGAAGACGTTAGCGATAGCGATGTACCACAGCAGCTTGTTCGGCAGAATGTACTGCATAAAGATCTGCTTCGCCGTCAGCTCTTCTTCGTGCTTTTCGCTGTAATCGTCCGGGTAGTCGTTTTTATATTCTTCAATCGGCGGCAGACCGCAGGACTGCGGGGTGTCGCGCATCATTGCGAAGGCGAAAATCGCCAGCAGAATGGCGCCGAATGCCGGCATATACAGCGCCGCGTGCCAGTCGTTAAACCACGCCATCCCTAACAGGAACAGCAGCGGCGGAATGCCGCCGCCGACGTTATGCGCGCAGTTCCACACCGAGACAATCCCGCCGCGCTCTTTCTGCGACCACCAGTGCACCATGGTCCGGCCGCACGGCGGCCAGCCCATCCCCTGGAACCAGCCGCAGAGGAACAGCAGCACGAACATTATCATGATGCTGGACGTCGCCCACGGCACGAAGCCCATCACCAGCATCACCAGCGCGGCCAGGATCAAGCCAGCCGGCAGGAAAATGCGCGGATTCGAGCGGTCAGAGACCGATCCCATGATGAATTTCGAAAATCCATAGGCGATGGAGATACCGGAAAGGGCGAAGCCGAGGTCGCCACGAGAGAACCCCTGCTCGATAAGATAAGGCATCGCCAGGGCAAAGTTCTTACGAACCAAATAGTAGGCGGCATAACCAAAAAAGATGCCAATAAAAATCTGCCAGCGTAATCGGCGATATAGCGGGTCAATCTCCGCTGCTGGCAAACGCGCTTTATGCGCGGCGGGTTTAAAAATACTTAACATATCAGCCTCCGTGGCCCTTGCTGTTTTCTACTGACGTCACGACAAAATCCCAGATTAATCACCAACTTCAAATATGGTCGCGATGGTAGGCAATACGTAGAGTTGATACTGTGAAACATCGCACAATTTGTTACAGAAATATGACAAAACGTTCCAATGTGAGCACGAAATCACATAACACGCTCAAATAACGCGCGAATATGCTCGAAATCAAACAATAACCTTACTAATTGTGGCTAAATGGCGTTAAACGAAAGCAGAGGAGCTGAAGATGACGGGACGTCTTGATAGCGAGGTCATTATCATCGGCGGCGGAGCAACCGGCGCCGGTATCGCCCGCGACTGCGCCCGGCGCGGATTACGAACGCTGCTCATTGAGCGCCATGATATCGCCACCGGGGCGACCGGCCGGAATCATGGACTGCTGCACAGCGGCGCCCGCTACGCGGTGACCGACAACGAATCCGCCCGCGAATGCATCAGTGAGAACCGCATCCTGCGCCGCATCGCCCGCCACTGTATTGAACCGACCAATGGGCTGTTTATCACCCTGCCTGAAGATGACCTGGCATGGCAGCAAACCTTTATCGACGCCTGTCAGCAGGCTGGCATAGAGGCCACGCCGCTCTCGCCGAAGGAAGCGCTGCGCCGGGAGCCCGCCGTCAACCCGACGCTGCTGGGCGCGGTGCAGGTCCCGGACGGTACCATCGACCCGTTTCGCCTCACCGCGGCCAATATGCTCGACGCCCGCGAACACGGCGCGCAGATCCTTACCGGCTGCGAAGTAACAGGCCTGCTGCGCCGGGGCGATCGCGTCTGCGGCGTCCAGGTATACGACCGCCAACTTCACCAGGCCCGCGCTCTGTACGCCGGGATGGTGGTTAACGCCGCCGGGATCTGGGGGCAGCGTATTGCGGAATATGCCGACCTGCGCATCACCATGTTCCCGGCGAAGGGATCGCTGCTGATCCTCGATCATCGGATTAACAACCTGGTGATCAACCGCTGCCGTAAGCCGGCCGACGCCGATATTCTGGTGCCCGGCGATACCATCTCGCTGATCGGCACTACCTCAATGCATATTCCTTATGACGAAATTGACGACAACCGGGTAACAGCGGCGGAGGTCGATACCCTGCTGCGCGAAGGGGAAAAGCTGGCGCCGGTCATGGGCCGCACCCGGATCCTCCGCGCCTACTCCGGCGTCCGCCCGCTGGTGGCCAGCGATAACGATCCCAGCGGGCGCAGCGTCAGCCGCGGCATCGTCCTGCTCGACCATGCCCAGCGTGACGGTATGGAAGGCTTCATTACCATCACCGGCGGCAAGCTGATGACCTATCGCCTGATGGCCGAGTGGGCCACCGACGCCGTC